>NZ_RZOJ01000015.1:0-35786 GCF_003998845.1 Mesorhizobium sp. M4A.F.Ca.ET.022.05.2.1
ACTTGAAGTCGATCGACATGCGACGGGCGCCGCCGGCGCGCGGCGGTTTCCTGTCGGCCGTCCTGCTCGAGCAAATGGAGCGCACGCTAGGGAAAAAAGAACAGTCGCTGCTGTTCCTCAACCGGCGCGGCTATGCGCCGCTGACGCTTTGCCGTGTGTGCGGCCATCGCTTCGGCTGTCCGGTCTGCTCGGCCTGGCTGGTCGAGCACCGCTTCCGCGGCCAGCTCGTCTGCCACCATTGTGGGCACAATGAGCGGCGGCCGGAGTCCTGCCCGGAATGCGGCACGCTCGACCATCTCGTCGCCTGCGGTCCCGGCGTCGAGCGCATCGCCGAGGAGGTGGTGACGCATTTTCCGGACGCCCGCACCATCGTCTTGTCGTCGGACCTGATGGGTGGCGTGCGCCGGCTGCGGCTCGAGTTGGAAGCCATCGCCAATGGCGAGGCCGACATCGTCATCGGCACGCAACTCGTCGCCAAGGGCCACAATTTTCCCAATATGACACTGGTCGGCGTGGTCGACGCCGATCTCGGCCTCGCCAATGGTGATCCGCGCGCCGCCGAGCGCACCTTCCAGCTGCTCAGCCAGGTGACGGGCCGCGCCGGCCGCACCGGCAAGAAGAGCCTCGGTCTGCTGCAGACCTACCAGCCGGACCATCCGGTGATGCGGGCCATCGTCTCCGGTGACGCCGAGGCCTTTTACGAGCGCGAGATCGCCGAGCGCGAGCGGGCGGCGCTGCCGCCCTTCGGCCGGCTCGCCGGCGTCATCGTCAGCGCCGCGACGCGGGCCGAAGCGGAGGCGCATGCGCGCGGCCTGCGCCGCGCCGCGCCGCAGGCCGCGGACCTGTTCGTGCTTGGCCCGGCCGAGGCGCCGTTGTCACTGCTCGGCGGACGCCACCGCTTCCGCCTGCTGATCCAGGGCGAGCGGCGCGCCGACATGCAGGGCTTCATCCGCGCCATGCTGGCCGAAGGGCCGAAATTGCGCGGCTCGGTTCGCGTGCAGGTCGATATCGATCCGCAGAGCTTTTTGTGAGATTACGAAACTACTCCCGTGGACCAGTCTCAGCGAAGGGGTCCAGGTAGGATACATCCAGAACCGCAAAATGCCGGACATTGGCCGTCAAGACTGAGAGGCCATTCAAACGAGCGGTCGCGGCGATCAGGATGTCCGCCAAGCCCGGGTTAAAGCCTCTTGCGAGAGCGGCGTCCTCCAATTTGCCGGCTTCCCTCGCGATTGCCGTGTCGACTGGCAGAATGCGCTGATCGAATTCCGCCAGCAGCCGTTCGAACCATTCGCCAATACGTGCCGCCTTCGAATTCGCGCCAGATCGCTTCAGCTTCGCAATGCCCTTTTCCACCTCCAGAACGACAATGGAAGACATATGCCATGAGCCGCGCGCCCGCTGTTCGGCAACCCATGTCTGAACGTGCGAGGGAAGGGGAGCACGGTCAGGTTCAAAGGCCGACAGGAACGACGTATCCAGCAGATAGCCAGTCAAAACTCGACGTCCCGGGACGGCGATTCGTTTCGCTCAAACTCGATGCCGCCGGGGTAATGAAGCAGGAAATCCACGAAGTCCTGCTGGCTGTTCTGCGGATAGAGCTTCTGCCCCTCTTCAATCGGGACAACCATGGCCGTTGGTTTGCCATGCTTTGTGATGACGGTAGGCTCACCATTCTCGGCGGCCTCGACGAGCGCTGAGAAACCTGCCTTGGCCTCCCGAACCTGCATCGTCTTCATAAACTGCCTCCTTGTAGTCTCATGTGGTCATAATATAGGAATTGCTGGAAAGGAACAGCCACCGTGAAAACCCTTGGCCTCATCGGCGGCATGAGCTGGGAATCGACCGCCATCTACTATCGCCTGCTCAACGAGATCGTGCGTGAGCAACTCGGTGGCCTCCATTCGGCGAAGCTGCTTCTGTGGTCGTTCGACTTCGCCGAGATCGCCGAGCGCCAGCATGCCGGCGACTGGCGGGGAGCGGGCGTGCTTCTTGTCGAGGCTGCGCGCAAGCTGGAGGCGGGCGGTGCGGACGGCCTGGTGGTCTGCACCAACACCATGCACAGGCTGGCGGATGAGGTACAGGCGGCGGTGTCGATACCGCTAATCCACATCGCCGATGCTACGGCGGTCGCGGTCAGGGATGCCGGCGTCAGGCGGCCGGCGCTGCTCGCCACGCGCTTCACCATGGAGCAGGATTTCTACAAGGGCCGGCTTGCCGAGAAGTATGGCCTGCAGCCGGTGGTGCCCGGCCAGGCCGGCCGCGACATGGTACACCGGGTGATCTATGACGAACTCTGCCAAGGCATCGTCAAATCCGAATCGCATGTGGCCTATGTCGAGGAAGTTGGCCGCCTGCGGCGCGATGAGAACATCGACGGCGTCATCATGGGCTGCACCGAGATCACCATGCTGATCGGCCAGGCGGACTTCGACATTCCGGTGTTCGACACCACGCGCCTGCACGCCGAGGCGGCGGTCGCATTCGCCCTGTCTTGATACGCCTTCCTAAAGTTCCGGCGCCATCTGGCGCGCGGCTTTTCCTCCGCTAGAATGCCCCGGTTTTCAAACAGGCATTTACGAGGGGGCAAGATGGAATTTGCGTTTCCTTGGCCGATGAGCCAGGGCGAGTGGCTGGCATGGTCGAGCGCCGTGGCGACCTTGCTCATCGGCCTGTTGCTGTTCCTGGCGCCGAACCTCGCTTTCAGGATCCTCAGGCTGCAGGCCAGGCCGGAGAAGGCGGCGGCGATCGCCGAGGGGCGCGGCCGCATGTCGGGCTTCTATCTCGGCGTCAGCCTGTGCTGCATCCTGCTCGCGCAGCCGCTGCTTTACATGGCGCTCGGCTTCTCCTGGCTGTTCACCGCTTTCGGCCGTTTGCTGTCGATGATGTCGGACGGCGCCAACACCCCTTTCAATTGGGCTTCCATCGTGGTTGAACTGGTGCTGGCGGCGTTGCCGCTGGCCTTTGCTTTCGGCTTTTTGCCCTGAATCACCGACTAATCCGCCGCTTGCGGCCGGGCTCTACCGCCGGATGCGACAAAAGTGCCTGAAAACCATGCCGGACGACGCATTGCGGTCTTAAAAGGCCTGTGCTAGACGGCAATCGACTTTCGGCCGGGGATAGCGGAAGCCGCGCCTCCGTGCTTGGAAAAATGCAGTAAGGTCAAAGATTTAGCCAGAGTTCTCGCTCGCGCCAACAATCTGCGGCCTGTCAGACAAGAGAAAAGACGGTCCGTGGCTCAATCGTCATCGCCAATCTCAGCTGTCGCAGAACGCTATGCGGGTTCGCTGTTCGAACTCGCGCTGCAGGCAAATTCGGTCGCCCAGGTCGAGGCCGACCTCACCAGTTTCGAGGCGCTGCTTGAAGGCAGCGCCGATCTTTCCCGGCTGATCAACAGCCCGGTGTTCTCCAGCGAGGATCAGGCCAAGGCGATCGCCGCGATCGTCGCCAAGGCAAAGCTCGGCGGGCTCGCCGGCAATTTCCTGCGCGTCGTCGCCAAGAACCGCCGCCTGTTCGCAGTGCCCGGCATGATCAAGGCTTTCCGCCGCATCGCCGCCGATCATCGTGGCGAGGCTTCGGCCGAGGTCACCTCGGCGCATGCGCTGACGGCGGCGCAGCAGACCGAACTGAAGGCGGCGCTGAAGGGCGTTGCCGGCAAGGACGTGGCCATCACGGTCACCGTCGACCCGTCGCTGCTCGGCGGGCTGGTGGTCAAGATGGGCTCGCGCCAGATCGATACGTCGCTCAAAACCAAACTCAATTCGCTCAAGCTTGCACTGAAAGAGGTCGGCTGATGGACATCCGCGCCGCGGAAATTTCCGCAATTCTGAAAGACCAGATCAAGAATTTCGGCAAGGAGGCCGAGGTCTCCGAAGTCGGCCAGGTGCTGTCCGTCGGTGACGGCATCGCCCGCGTCTATGGCCTCGACAATGTCCAGGCCGGTGAAATGGTCGAATTCCCCGGCGGCATCCGCGGCATGGCGCTGAACCTCGAAGCCGACAATGTCGGCGTCGTCATCTTCGGCAACGACCGCGACATCAAGGAAGGCGACACCGTCAAGCGCACCGGCGCCATCGTCGACGCGCCTGTCGGCATGGGCCTGCTTGGCCGCGTCGTCGATGCGCTCGGCAACCCGATCGACGGCAAAGGCCCGATCAAGGCGACCGAACGCAAGCGCGTCGACGTCAAGGCGCCCGGCATCATTCCGCGCAAGTCGGTGAACGAGCCGATGTCGACCGGCCTCAAGGCCATCGATGCGCTGATCCCGGTCGGCCGCGGCCAGCGCGAGCTGGTCATCGGCGATCGCCAGACCGGCAAGACCGCGATCATTCTCGACACGATGCTGAACCAGAAGTCGGTGCACGAAAACGGCCCCGAAAAGGAAAAGCTCTACTGCGTCTACGTCGCCGTCGGCCAGAAGCGCTCGACCGTCGCGCAGTTCGTCAAGGTTCTCGAGGAGCGCGGCGCGCTTGAATATTCGATCGTCGTTGCCGCCACCGCTTCCGACCCGGCGCCGATGCAGTTCCTGGCGCCGTTCACCGGCGCCACCATGGGCGAGTATTTCCGCGACAACGGCATGCACGCGCTGATCAGCTATGACGACCTGTCGAAGCAGGCCGTCGCCTATCGCCAGATGTCGCTGCTGCTGCGCCGCCCGCCGGGCCGCGAAGCCTATCCGGGCGACGTCTTCTACCTGCACTCGCGCCTGCTCGAGCGCGCCGCAAAGCTCAACGACGATCTGGGCGGCGGTTCGCTGACCGCGCTGCCGATCATCGAGACGCAGGCCAACGACGTGTCGGCCTACATCCCGACCAACGTGATCTCGATCACCGACGGCCAGATCTTCCTCGAAACCAACCTGTTCTTCCAGGGCATCCGCCCGGCGGTCAATGTCGGCCTGTCGGTGTCGCGCGTCGGTTCGTCGGCGCAGATCAAGGCGATGAAGCAGGTTGCCGGCTCGATCAAGGGCGAGCTCGCGCAGTATCGCGAAATGGCGGCCTTCGCGCAGTTCGGCTCCGACCTCGACGCCGCCACGCAGCGCCTGCTGAACCGCGGCTCACGCCTGACCGAACTCCTGAAGCAGCCACAGTTCTCGCCGCTCAAGGTCGAGGAGCAGGTTGCGGTGATCTTCGCCGGCGTCAACGGTTACCTCGACAAGCTGGCGATCAACCAGGTCGGCAAGTTCGAGCATGGCCTGCTCAGCCACATGCGCTCGGCCGGCAAGGAAGTGCTCGACGGCATTCGCAAGGAGAAGGCGCTGTCGGACGATCTGCGCGCCAAGCTCAAGGCCGAGATCGACGCCTTCGCCAAGACCTTCGCCTAAGAAGAAGCCGGACGCACGGGATCAGGTTTGAAGCATGCCTTCATTAAAAGACCTTCGTAACCGTATCGCCTCGGTCAAGGCGACGCAGAAGATCACCAAGGCGATGCAGATGGTCGCCGCGGCGAAGCTGCGCCGCGCGCAGGAAGCGGCGGAAGCGGCGCGTCCCTATTCCGAGCGGATGGGCGCGGTGCTGGCCAACATCACCCAGGCGATCGGCGGCGGCGGCGATGCTCCGGCGCTGATGACCGGCACCGGCAGGGACGACGTGCAACTGCTCGTCGTCTGCACCGCCGAGCGCGGCCTCTGCGGCGGCTTCAATTCGCAGATCGCCCGCCTTGCCCGCGACCACATCCGCAAGCTCCTGGCCGACGGCAAGCAGGTCAAGATCATCTGCGTCGGCAAGAAGGGCTACGACATCCTGCGCCGCGACTACGCATCGCTGATCCTTGAGCGCGTCGACCTGCGTGAAGTGCGGACGCTCGGCTTCGCCAATGCCGATGCGATCGCGAAGAAAGTCATCCACCTCTTCAACGAGGGCGGTTTCGACGTCTGCACGCTGTTCTATTCGCAGTTCAAGTCGGTGATCAGCCAGATCCCGACGGCGCAGCAGATCATCCCGGCGGCGACTGCCGCTTCTGCTGCTGCCGAGGCGACCAACGGCGGCAACGCCGTCTACGAATACGAGCCGGAGCCGGGCGAGATCCTCTCCGACCTCATCCCGCGCAACATCTCGGTCCAGATCTTCCGCGCGCTGCTCGAAAACGCAGCCGGCGAGATGGGCGCCAAGATGAGCGCCATGGACAATGCGACGCGCAACGCCGGCGACATGATCAACAAGCTGTCGATCACCTACAACCGCCAGCGGCAGGCGCAGATCACCAAGGAATTGATCGAAATCATTTCGGGCGCCGAGGCGCTCTAGTCGCGGGCCCATGTGGAGGTCGCTGACCTCCATGCGGACAGCGCGAGAAACAGAAAGACGAAAAGGGCAAAGACGATGGCGAAAGCAGCTACCCCGAAGACCGCCGCCAAGGCGGCACCGGCCCCCAAGGCGGCGGCACAGGCTCCGGCAGCAGCCGCGAAGGCCGCTCCGGCCAAGAAGGCGGCGGCACCGGCCAAGGCAGCACCGTCCAAGGCGGCGAGTGTCGCCGTCAAGAAGACCGGCGCCGTCGGCAAGGTCCGCCAGGTCATCGGCGCCGTCGTCGACGTGCAGTTCAGCGACCACCTGCCGGCGATCCTGAACGCGCTGGAAACCTCCAATGTCGGCAACCGCCTCGTGCTCGAAGTGGCCCAGCATCTCGGCGAGAACACAGTGCGTTGCATCGCCATGGACTCCACCGAAGGCCTGGTCCGCGGCCAGGAGGTCTATGACACCGGCGCGCCGATCTCGGTGCCGGTCGGTCCCGGCCTGCTCGGCCGCATCATCAACGTCATCGGCGAGCCGGTCGACGAGGAAGGCACGGTCGACGGCGTCGAACAGCGCGCCATCCACCAGCCCGCTCCGGCCTATGTCGACCAGTCGACGGAAGCGCAGATCCTGGTCACCGGCATCAAGGTGCTCGACCTGCTTGCTCCTTACGCCCGCGGCGGCAAGATCGGCCTGTTCGGTGGCGCCGGCGTCGGCAAGACGGTGCTGATCCAGGAACTGATCAACAACGTCGCCAAGGCGCATGGCGGCTTCTCGGTGTTCGCCGGCGTCGGCGAGCGCACCCGCGAAGGCAACGACCTCTATCACGAGTTCATCGAATCGGGCGTCAACAAGAAGGGCGGCGGCGCCGGCTCCAAGGCCGCTCTCGTCTATGGCCAGATGAACGAGCCGCCGGGCGCCCGCGCCCGCGTCGGCCTGACCGGTCTCACCGTCGCCGAATATTTCCGCGACCAGGGCCAGGACGTGCTGTTCTTTGTCGACAACATCTTCCGCTTCACGCAGGCGGGCTCGGAAGTGTCGGCGCTGCTCGGCCGTATCCCTTCGGCCGTGGGCTACCAGCCGACGCTCGCCACCGACATGGGCGCGCTGCAGGAGCGCATCACGACCACGACCAAGGGCTCAATCACCTCGGTGCAGGCGATCTACGTGCCGGCCGACGACTTGACCGACCCGGCGCCGGCGACCTCGTTCGCCCACTTGGACGCCACCACCGTGCTCAACCGCGCGATCTCGGAAAAGGGCATCTACCCGGCCGTCGATCCGCTCGACTCCACCTCGCGCATGCTCGATCCGATGGTCGTCGGTGAGGAGCACTACCAGGTGGCGCGCCAGGTGCAGTCGATCCTCCAGCGCTACAAGTCGCTGCAGGACATCATCGCCATTCTGGGCATGGATGAGCTGTCGGAAGAGGACAAGCAGACCGTTGCCCGCGCCCGCAAGATCGAGCGCTTCCTGTCGCAACCGTTCTTCGTCGCCGAAGTGTTCACCGGCTCGCCGGGCAAGCTGGTCGACCTCGCCGACACCATCAAGGGCTTCAAGGGCCTCTGCGCGGGCGACTACGACCACCTGCCGGAAGCCGCCTTCTACATGGTCGGCGGCATCGAGGAAGCGGTCGAGAAGGCCCAGCGCCTGGCGGCTGAAGCGGCATAAGAAGCGAATAGCGAATAGGGAGTAGCGAATAGGAATACCAGCGCGGCGGATTTGTTCTTACTACTCGCTACTCGCTATTCCCTGCTCGCTAATTTGATCATGGCTGAAGCTTTCAAGTTCGAACTGGTCTCGCCGGAGCGCCTGCTCGTTTCCGAGCAGGTTGAATCTGTCGTCATCCCCGGCGCCGAAGGCGAGATGACCGTGATGGCGCTGCACGCGCCGGTCATGACCACGATCAAGCCGGGCGTCGTCACGGTGAAGACCGTTGCGGGCAAGGAAGAACGCTATGTGGTGTTCGGCGGCTTCGCCGACATCGTGCCTTCCGGCTGCACGCTGCTTGCCGAGTCGGCGGTGGCGGTCGGCGACATCGATCGCGCGGATGTGGCACGCCGCATCCAGGAGGCGAAGGAAGACGTCGCCGACGCCAAGGACGACCAGGCCCGCAGCAAGGCAGAGCAATTCCTTAGCCAGCTCACCACGCTGGAAGGCGCCATCCTGCCGGCCTGAGATCAGGCTTCCACCGGAGATTGCAAAAGCGGGCTTGCCCCGCTTTTTTGTTTAGTGGACAGTCCGGCTGCCTTTGCGTGGGGGGGTGGCCGATGACGCAGCAATCAGACCAGCGAGAAATTGCGCCGCGATCCAGGTGGTCGACGGCGCTGGTGTCGGCCTTTGGCGGGCCGTTCGGCGGGTTTCTCTGGATCGGCGCCGGAAGGCCGGCGCTTGCCGTCCTGATTGTGTTCAGCGCCCTCGGCGTCGCGGCTGTCTATATCGGGTTTCCGGTGCTGCCGGGCGCCGATCTTGCCGGGCTGGCCAATTTCTCAGGGTTCGTGTTGATGGTCCTGTGGATGGCGCTCGTCGTGCCCTTCGCGCATCGCTTCAAGCCGGACAAATGGTATGCGCACGGGCTTTCGGTGCTGGTGCTCGTCCTGCTCACCTCGTCGGTGCCGGCCTTGCTGATCCGATCGTTCCTGTTCCAGCCGTTTTCGATTCCCTCCGGCAGCATGGTGCCGACACTGCAGGAAGGCGACTATCTCTTCGTCTCCAAATTCGCCTACGGCTACAGCCGCTACAGCGTGCCGTTCAATTTGCTGCCAATCGAAGGACGTGTGCTAGGCGCGGAACCCAAGCGTGGGGATGTGGTGGTCTTCAAATTCCCGTCCGACCCAAGCATCGACTATATCCAGCGGATCGTCGGCTTGCCGGGCGAGAAGATCCAGATGGTCAACGGCGCGCTCCACATCAACGATGTGCCCGTTGGTCTCGAGGATGCCGGCACGTTCCCGTACGAGGAGATGGCGCAGCCGGCCAGGCTTCAGCGCGAGACCTTGCCAGGCGGGGTCAGCCATTTCGTTCTCGACCTGACGGACAATTCGATCGGCGACAACACGCGCGTGTTCGAGGTGCCCGAGGGCCACTATTTCGTGCTTGGCGACAATCGGGACAATGCTTCCGACAGTCGATTCACCGTCGGATTCGTCCCTTACGAAAACCTCGTCGGCAGAGCAGCGCGGCTGTTCTGGAATTCAAAGGGCACCGGCTATTCGTCCCGGCAAACACTGTATGGCTCGGCTGTGGAATAGGCGAGCCATCCGTGGGTGGAACTGCAAGTCTATTCTTGCCGTTCGCCCTCTATGCCAAGCGCGGCGAAGGCCAGGGTGGGGCCGTCCCGGCGCAGGTGGACGAGATGGACAGCCACGAGTTCAATCAATGTCTGGCGCTCGGCGTGGTCCCTGGCAAAGCCAGCGAGATCGAACACCGCCGTCACCGTTTCGTTTGCCGGCAGTTGCTGGCTCAGAAGTTCCGTCAGCGCCGCGTCGAGCGGATCCGTGAAATGGGCTTCCGGCAAGGCCTTGCCGCGCGCCGCGCAGGCGGCGATCCAGGCGGCCACCACCAGGGTGAGATGGACCATTTCGGTGCCGGCTTCCAGGCACTCCAAGACTGACGCCACGATGCGCTGCGGCAGTTTCTGGCTGCCGTCATTGGCGATCTGCGCGGTACGATGGGCAAGCGCGGTGTTCGAAAAACGTTGGGCGAGTTCCGCCGTGTAGGCGCTGGTGTCGAGCCCGGCGTCCTCGGGCAGCGTCGAAATGGCCTCGGCCCACAGGCGATCGACGAACTGCCGGATCGCCGGATCGGCGAAGGCGCGGTCGACGGTCGCGTGGCCGCTGAGCAGGCCGAGATAGGCGATGCCCGAATGCGCGCCGTTGAGCAGTCTCAGCTTCATGTCCTCGAAGGGGCCGACATCGGCGACCATGGTGACGCCGAATTTTTCCCAGGCCGGCCTGCCGGCCGGAAAATCGTCCTCGACGACCCATTGGCAGAACGGCTCGGTCATCACCGGCCAGGCATCCTCGACGCCGAGCTCGACCGCGATGCGTGCCCGGTCGGCATCGGTGGTCGCCGGCACGATGCGGTCGACCATGCTCGATGGGAAGGCCACTTCGTTTGCAACATGGCTGGCAAGAGGGGCATCGCCCGGTGGGGCGAGCTGGACATCGCCCTGTCGGGCGAGCTGGACATCGCCCTGTCGGGCGAGTCCTGCATCGCGCAGCATCGCGAATTCGGCCAGCAGCCGGTGCAGCGTGGCGCCGTTGGCCGGCAGGTTGTCGCAGCAAAGCACGGTGAAGGGCGGCGTGCCGGCGGCGCGGCGGCGGGCCAGCGCTTCCGTGAGGAAACCATGCGCCGTGCGCGGCGATCCCGGATTGGCCAGATCGTGGACGATGTCGGGGTGGGTTTCGTCGAGCCGGCCGTCGGCTGCCCTCAGATAGGCCTTTTCGGTGATGGTCAGCGTGACGATGCGGGTGCGCGGGTCGATAAGCGCCGCCAGCACCGCGCCTGGGTCCTCGGGCGCCACCAGCATCGACTGGATCGAGCCGATGACGCGCAGGCTCTCGCCGCCGCTGTCGCGGATCGCCAGCGCGTAGAGCCCGTCCTGTGGCGCCAGCGCATCGCGCGTGTCGGCGCTGCGCAGCGAGACGCCGACAATGCCCCAGTCACGCTCTCCCGCCGCCAGGCAGTCGTCGACATAGGCGGCCTGATGGGCGCGGTGGAAGGCGCCGACGCCGAGATGGACAATGCCCGGCGCGATGTCGTCCCGATCATAGGCTGGAACCGAAACCTGATTTGGCAAGGACCGCAGCGTCCCATCGGAGAGGCGGCCGTGGGTCATGGCACCAAACACGCTGAGAGGTTTCGGCGGAGCGGCATTTTGATGTCCCGTGCGATGGATCCGATGCGGGGTATCATCTGTTCCCCGCTGCCGCAAGCAGGCTCAGGAACGCCGTTCGCGTTGACATCACTCCTGTCCGACCATACCGGTACTCCCTCCTGGAGGAGCCGTTATGTCCACGATCGCGCTGACCGATCCGGATCTGCTGTTCCCGTCGGAAGCGAATGCGCGCTCGCTGGGCCGCGCGCCATATGCCGGCGTGGAAAAGCTGCCGTCAGCCCGCACGGCCTTACCGATCGGCTCTAGAATGTGTTGTGCCTTCCTGGCGCGACTCGTCGCCGAGCACCGGCTGTGCGAGGTCGAGGCGCATGAGTTGGCAGGCGAACTTGCCTATGCGCTCGCCAAGAAGGCCTATCGGGTTGGGCGCGATCACGAAGGCACGGCGCCATCGATGACAGACAGGTGTTGGACATCATGAGCAGGACAGAGCCCGACCTTTCCGCCTTCAGCCTTGCCGGCAAACGCGTCCTGGTCACCGGCGCCAACACCGGCATCGGCCAGGGTATCGCGGTGTCGGTCGCGCGTGCCGGCGGCGCGGTGATCGGCGTCGGCCGCTCGGCGATGGATGAGACCGCCGAAAGGATAGAGGCGGCCGGCGGGAGCATCGAGGCGGTGCGCTGCGACCTTGCCGACTCGACCGCCGCGCAGGCGATGCTCGATCGGGTCTGGCGCGACAGCGGACCGCTCGACGGCCTGGTCAACAATGCAGGTATCATAAGGCGAGCCGATGCGGTCGAGTTGACCGAGGCCGACTGGGACGACGTCATCGACGTCAATCTGAAGACGGTGTTCATGCTCAGCCAAGGCTTTGCCCGGCATGTGCTTGCCGAACCCGGACGGCGCGGCAAGATCGTCAACATCGCTTCGGTGCTGAGCTTCCAGGGCGGCATCCGCGTCGCCTCCTACACGGCCTCGAAGCACGGCGTGCTCGGCATCACCCGGTTGCTCGCCTGCGAGTGGGCGCAGAAGGGCATCAACGTCAACGCCATCGCGCCGGGCTATATCGAGACCAACAATACCGAGGCGCTGCGCGCCGATCCCGATCGCCGCGCCTCGATCATGGCGCGCATCCCGGCCGGCCGCTGGGGCCGGCCGGAAGACATTGGCGACGCGGCCGTGTTCCTGCTGGCGCCGGCGTCCGACTATATGCATGGCGCCGTGGTGCCGGTGGATGGCGGCTGGCTGGCGCGCTGAGAGAGGCGAGATGACCGTGACGAAGATATTCTCGCATGCCGGCGAGGCTGCATGGACGCCGACGCCGGACGGCAACCGCCGGCGCGTGCTCCTCCACACGGACGAGCTGATGATGGTCGAGTTCGGCTTCGACAAGGGTGGCGTCGGCGCGCTGCATTCGCATCCGCATGTGCAGGCGAGCTACGTCGCCGAAGGCCGCTTCGAGGTGACCGTCGACGGCCGGACCGAAGTTCTGGAAGCCGGCGGCAGCTTCATCGTTCCGTCCAATATGCCGCACGGCGTCAGGGCGCTGGAGGCCGGGCGCCTGGTCGACAGCTTCACGCCGCACCGAGCCGATTTCCTCGGCTGATTTTTCTGACCGTAATCTAGCGCGGCAAGGCGTGGTCGCGTCGGCTCGCGGCGAGCAAGCGATGGGTGGCTTCGATAATCGCCTCGGCCGGCGTATCGGAGACTTTCGCCGATCGCCCGCGCCTAGGCGCGGTGACCACCTCGACGGTGTTCGACAGCGGCCGCCAACGTTCCATGTTAGCGCCATTGTTGATGATCACCGCCGGGGTCATGACGGTGGCGAACAGATGCCCCAGACCGCCTTCCATGCCGACATAGGCGGCCGCCATTTCGCCGAGCGCAAGCAGCAGGTCGCTGAATGCTTCGGCATCGAGCCCAAGCTCCGGGCCGACCAGTTGAAGACGGGGTTCCTTCGCGGCAAGGGTCTGCGGGCTCGGTCCGCTGCCCGGGGTGACCAGATAGAGCACCCGGCAGCCGGCATCGATGAGGTTGCCGGCGACGGCGGCGACCTGAGCGTCGCTCATGAACTTGTTGCCCTTGGCGTTGCCGCCAAGAAGGATGAGCGGACGCTGGTCCGCGCCGCGCAACTGACGCGCCATGGCGCGGGCAGCCTTCGGAACGTCCAGCCTGTGGTCGAATGGCAGATGCCTGCCGGCCAGCCGCTCCACCAGCCGATGGTAGCGCCAGGCATTGTGTTCGGGACGCAGCGTCCATCTGACGCCCGCACGCCAGGACAGCATATAGCCGGCAAAATTGGGCTCGTAGCGAACGCCGCGGCCGATGAGCTGCAATCCGGTCACCAGCAGGCCGGGCACGCCGGTGCGGAAATCGACGAGCGTCGTTTGCCCGCCGCGCGGCTTGAACTCGGCGAGGACAGCCGAAAGCGGCGTCACCGCCCTGAAATCGTCGATGAGGGAAGCGACGTGCTTCCGCAAGACACCGGTGAGCGAGGAGTTGCCCATTGTGCCATAGACGATGTGGCTCTGCGGGAAGGCCGTTCTTGCGGCCCGCAGTGCCGGCAGCCTCAGCAATCCGTCGCCGAGGGCATCGTTGCGGGCGTAGAAGATCAGCAGCGGTGCGGTCGAACCCATGCCAGTGCGGAATCCGTGACTCAGGGCGGAAATGGGTGGCCTCGATCGAGGCGCGCTCTGGTCCGGCCGCTGATACTGAAGCCGTCCTGGGGAGTCAAAGGCGATCTGCCGCGCACGGAAACAGAAAACCCGCGCCTCCGGGGAGGCGCGGGTATGTTGCCTGGGCGCGTATGGCGCCGCGGTACTCAAAACATCACCGCAGGACTGGGACGGTGCCGCAACATGGTGAAGATAGGTTTAACGCGGGCTCGAATGAGGTTCACGGCGACGCTCCCGCCTGTGGATAAGCCAGGCCATTTGCAGGCACCTGAAAATGCACGTATCTGACCATGTTCGTGGGCGGAGAGGCAAAGCTTGAACGAAGGCCGGAAAGAGGCTTGTCAGCCCGGGACTCGCGTCGTTCTGGCGGTTCGGCGACATGGGCCCATCATCACGCCGGGCATGCTGCCGGGCGACGATGGCGACAACATCAACGGCCCGTCGCTGATCAGGGTACCCGACTGGCTGCCGGGCCGGCTCGGCGCCTACTATCTCTATTTCGCCCACCACACGGGCACGTATATCCGGCTCGCCTACGCGGATTCGCCGCAGGGTCCGTGGCGGGTCCATCCCGGCGGGGCGCTGTCGCTCGAACAATGCCCGTTCCTGCGAGAGCACATCGCTTCGCCGGACGTGCATGTCGACGATCAGAGCCGCCGCCTGGTCATGTATTTTCACGGACCGACCGAGGCCGGCGGCCGTCGCCAGACGAGTTTTGCTGCAACCTCGCCCGACGGCATCCATTTCGAGCCCCGTCCGGAGCCGCTCGGGCCATCCTATGCGCGGATCTTCCGCCACGGTGGCTGGTGGTACGGGCTTTTCGGCACCGGCACCGTCACGCTGTCGCGCTCCAGCGACGGGCTTTCGGGCTTCGAGCCGGGCCCCGTGTTGTTGCCTGCCTCGGGCCGCCGTCTCTCCCCCAGGCATGTCGCCGTGCAGACATGCGGCGAGCGGCTCAGGGTCTACTACACGCGCCGGGGCGATGCGCCGGAGCGGATCCTCCACGGGACCGTCGACCTCGCGCCGGACTGGCAACGCTGGAAGGTGCGGGGCAAGACCGAACTGCTGCGGCCGTCATGTGGATTCGAAGGCAATGGCGAGCCTGTCCGGCGCAGCCGGACGGGGCTGGCAAGAGGCCGGGAAAACGCCTTGCGCGATCCGGCGATCTTCGAGGAGGACGGCCGGACATGGCTGCTCTATGCCGCCGCCGGCGAGAGCGGCATAGCGCTGGCCGAAATCCATTCGATGCCGGAGCGGATGGCGGACCGGCTTGCCAGAACCATTCGCCGGGTGGCCTCGCCGCTGTCGGAACGGCTTCGACGCCTCGGGATCCGGACCAAGCAGCCCAGGCGGATATTCATAGCCGGCTGCGCGCGCAGCGGAACCACGCTCGCCCGCCGGCTGATGGGCTGTTTCGACGACACCTATGTCCATGAATTCGAATCGCCCTTTCCAAAGCTGCTCGAACTGAAACGCCCGCATGCCAGTCTCGTCGTCAAGCGCACTGCCCAAAGCCACGAGCAGCTATGGCAACTGCCCGCCGGCATCGGCCTGATCTATTGTGTGCGCCATCCTTTCGACGTGCTGACCAGCGCGCATCCGCAGACGGTGCATCTGCGCCCCTTTCATGTCACGACCGAACGCTGGGGGGCGGAGTATGCCGGCTTGAACCGGTTGCGCGAGGCCCAGCCGGCGCGCAAGATCCTCTACCTGCGCTATGAGGATCTGATTGCCGAGCCGGATGCCGCGCAGGCGAGGATCTCCGGCGCGTTCGGCCTCGCGCCGGCGATCCGCTTCAGCGCCGATGCGGATAATCCGATCCGCGCCACCTCGTTGCGGAAATGGGAACGCAATGAGGCGCTCAGGACCTATCTCCAGGGTCTGCCGCCGGCCTTCCTCACCCGCGTCGAGATGTTCTGCCGCGAATTCGGTTATGAGTTGCCGTCAGATCTGAACGCCGGAAAGGGCGAACGTGGACAGTGAGTCGCGTCATCGAGCGCCTGCAGCGGCGCATGATCCGCCCGCTGGCAGCCGACCAGAACGCAGGCGGCACACGCGGCGGGTGGCGCTCGGGCGATCTTGCCTTTAAGACCATCGCCTCGACCAAACCGGGGACCATCGGGTGATGCATAGATCGGCGGCGAGCGTCCCGGCGGATGCACGGGATGCCAAGCATCGCGTCCTCAAGGACGTGTTCGGCTACGACGATTTTCGCCCCGGCCAGGCCGCTGTGATGGAAGCGCTGCTCAACGGCCGCCATGTGCTGGCGGTGATGCCGACCGGCGCCGGCAAATCGCTCTGCTACCAGGTCCCGGCGCTGGTGCTGGGCGGGCTCACCATCGTCGTGTCGCCGCTGGTGGCGCTGATGCAGGACCAGGTCGCGGCGCTGCGTCTGGCGGGTGTGGCCGCCGACACGATCAATTCCTCGCTCGACCGCGAGGCCAATGTCGCCGCCTGGCGCCGTGTCGCGTCGGGCCAGACGCGGCTGCTCTATCTCGCGCCGGAGCGGCTGATGACCGAGCGCATGCTCGATGCGCTGGCCAGGCTCGACGTCCGCCTGATCGCCATCGACGAGGCGCATTGCATTTCGCAATGGGGGCCAGCGTTCCGGCGCGAATATGAAGACCTGTCGCGGCTCGGCGGCATCTTCCCGGATGTGCCCGTCATCGCGCTGACGGCGACGGCGGACGAAGGGACTCGCGCCGACATCGAAGCCCGGCTGTTCTCCGGGCGCGTCGAGACCCTGGTGCTGGGCTTCGACCGGCCGAACATCAAGCTTGCCAGCGAGGCCAAGCAGGACAGCAAGCGCCAGTTGCTGCGCTTCATCGAACGCCATCCAGGGCGCAGCGGCATCGTCTATTGCCTGTCGCGCAAGAAGACGGAGGAGGTGGCGGCCTTCCTCGAGAAGAACGGCGTCACCGCGCTCGCCTATCATGCCGGCATGAGCAAGGACGCGCGTGAAGCGAATCAAAACGCCTTCATGACGCTCTCCGGCGTCGTCATGGTGGCCACCATCGCCTTCGGCATGGGCATCGACAAGCCCGACGTCGCCTATGTCGTCCACACCGACCTGCCCAGCAGCCTGGAAGCCTATTACCAGGAGATCGGCCGCGCCGGCCGTGACGGCCGGCCGGCAGAGGCGCATATGCTGTTCGGCCTCGGCGACATCCGCACGCGCCGCATGTTCATCGACGATGAAGATGCGGCGCCCGAGCACAAGCGCCGCTCGCATGGCCGGCTCGACACGCTGATCGGCTATTGCGAGACGGCGCAGTGCCGGCGCCAGGTGCTGCTCGGCTATTTCGGCGAACTGGCCGAGCCGTGCGGCAATTGCGACAACTGCCTCGAGCAGGTGCCGCGCGCCGACGGCAGCGCCGAGGCGCGGTTGATCCTTGCCGCCGTCGCCCAGAGCGGCGAACGTTTCGGCGCCGCCCATGTCATCGACATCCTGCTCGGCCATGAGACCGAGAAGGTGCTGGCCAGGAGCCACCAAAGGCTTGCCAGCTTCGGCAGCGGCATGGCGCACAAGCGGCCTGCGTGGCTGTCGCTGATCCGCCAGCTCGTCGCAGGCGGGTTTCTCGTGCCCGATCCGGCCGGCCATGGCGGTATCGCCATCTCCGACAGCGGCCATGTGCTCGGTCGCGGCGAGGGCTCGTTCGAGTATCGCGTCGAGACCCGGCACCGCTCCATGCGCGGCAAGGCGCGCTCCGCCGAGGGTGGCGGAGCGGACATGGAAGGCGTGGATGCCGCGCTACTCGCCACGCTCAAGACGCTGAGGCTGCGCCTGGCTAAAGAACGCCAGGTGCCGGCCTATGTCGTCTTCTCCGACCGCACGCTGATCGACATGGCCGACCGCCGCCCGCGCGACCTCGACGCCTTCGCCGAGGTGAACGGCGTCGGCGAGGCCAAGCTGAGGGAGTTCGGCGAGGTCTTTCTCGAAGCTATCGCGGGGCATCGCGCGGTCTAGGTCAGGCGCAACCGCCGAGACCGAGGGACAAACTCCCGGGCCGCGGACGCCCTGTCTGCCCAGACCACGTCCGGCGATCGCAACCGCGCATTCCGGCCGGCAGTTGCCGAACGCCGATCGGCAGGAGCCACGTTCCGCTGAATTTTTCCCCCGCCGCGGCGAAATTCCGACAAAGGCTGTGCCGGAAAAGCTCTAGGTACGACGCTGCTGGAGGAACCAGCGCAGGTTTTGAGGGCTGTCAGCCCCAAGTGGAATGCACGAATGACGATAATCATCGACAATGCCGCAAATTGGCGCGACATCGCGCGCGTGGGAGACGGCGAAAAGCTGGCGTTGGCGCCGGCCGCCTGGGATCGCATCGCGCATGCGAACCGCATCGTGGCAAGCCTCGTCGAAAAGGGCATCCGCGCCTATGGTGTGAATACGGGCGTCGGGGCGCTTTCGAGCCAGGTGGTGGCGCCGGCCCTCCAGGAGAAGCTGTCGCGCAACATCATTCTCAGCCACGCTTGCGGCGTCGGCGAACTGGCGCCCGAACGCGGCATCCGCGCCATCATCGCCGTGCAGGTGGCAAACTTCGCGCATGGCCATTCGGGCGTGCGGCCTGAGATCGTCCGCAATCTGCTCACCTTCCTCGAGCGCGGCTGCATTCCGGAAGTTCCTTCTCGGGGATCCGCCGGATATCTCACGCACAATGCCCATATAGCGCTGGTGCTGATCGGCGAGGGCATGGCAAGGGTCGCCGGGCGCAGGATGAACGGTCGCGAGGCTTTGGCCGAGATCGGCCTCGAGCCGCTGGTGCTGGGCGCCAAGGAAGGTTTGAGCCTCGTCAACGGCACGGCGTGCGCAACCGGCCTGACAAGCATCGCGGTGGCTCGCGCCGAGCGTCTATTGGGTTGGGCCGATGCCGCCGCGGCGCTCACGCTGGAGGCCGCCGGCGGGCAGATGGCGGCCTTCGACGAAGATGTGCTTGCCATGCGGCCTTCGCCCGGCATCCAGTCGGTTGGCGCTTCATTGCGGCGCCTGCTCGACGGCAGCGGGCTGATCGCGGCTGCGCATGGCAGTCGCACGCAAGACGCCCTCAGCCTCCGCGCGGTGCCGCATGTGCATGGCGCGGCGCGTGAGGTGCTGGAGCGTTCCGCGCAACTGGTCGATCGTGAACTGGCTTCGGTAACCGACAATCCCATCGTATCCGGCTCGCTCGATGACCCGCGGGTGTTTTCGCAGGCGCATCCGGTCGCGGCCGCGCTCGGGCAGATCGCCGACGGGTTGACGATTGCGCTGGCGCAGGTTGCCGCCATGAGCGAACGTCGCATCGACCGCCTGGTCAATCCGCTGGTCAATAATCTGCCGGCATTTCTGGCGGCGGAAGGCGGTTGCAATTCGGGCTTCATGATCGCCCAGTACACCGCCACTTCGCTAAGCAACGTCAATCGGCGCCTTGCCGCGCCGGCAGCAACCGACGGCGGCGTCACATCCGGCTTGCAGGAAGATTTCCTGGCGCACCCGACGGTGGCGGCCAACAAGCTCTTGGCGGTCATCGACAACGCCGAATATATTCTGGCGATCGAACTCATGGCAGCCGCGCAGGCGCATGATTTCCTGTCCGACCGCGCGGCACGGGCGCCAGGCACCGATGCCATCTATCGCGCCATCCGCCAGCGCGTCGCGCACTACGGCGACGACCGCCCGCTCTCCTGGGACATGGAAAAGCTGCGCGATTTCATCCGCGAGGCCGATGTGGGGCAGTGAAAGGCGGATGTCGGGAGAGGCTCCGAGCCGCCCTCCTGCGCTAAAGCTTCGGAGGGGCAACCTGCTTCGCGCGACGGAGCGGGCTGTTCCGCGAAGCTCGAAGAGCGAGCAGGATGGCGGAGAGGGAGGGATTCGGTTTCACGCCTATCCTGCTGAAAATGCTAATCTTTTCGCGCTTTTTGTTACGCAGTTTGTTACACTGCTACAACTGCGATTTACAATCGCTCTTTTGAGCTCGCCTGCCCAATCCATCTTATCTGTCGAAACCGACGCAATGGCGCGGCGGTGGATTGGGTCACTCTGTCATAGTATCCGCGCTTCATTAAGTTGACGATGCCGTTTAGACTCGGAGCTGATCCTTTCCGGTCGATCACCAGGATTTGGCGCGCGACCCGGCACCGGCGGTTCGTCTTTGTACGTTTGTGTCATCCAGGCCGGATCAACTCGGCCATCAGGCTTCTCACGACTTATGCATGCGTTTCCCACTTTTATTAGCATTCGGTGCGAACCCGCACCCTGCACCAAACCTGCGACGCCTAAGCTATCGTCCTCGACTTGAGCGTTCCCTGCTTCTCGTGGAAGACGCTAAATTCGCTCGTGCGTTATTGCCGGCCAGCAAAGGCTGCGGGTCGGCGGTGAGGGTGTCGAGGAGCGGCGGCCGTTCCCTTTCACTCAATAGTGCCGCCGGCGCCTGGATGGTTTCCACGACGCCGCCCCCGCAATCGTAGCCGTTGTGATGATCATCGTGCATGCGCTGAGCTGTTGGGGACATGCTGATGGCGGTGCCGGAAGCACCGGAGACATGTGATATCTCGGCAGCGGGCAGAGCGGCTTCTCTGTCGCTGCACAGGAAAGCGTAGAGTTCCTTCACGCAAATGCGGGCGTCCTTCTTGTCTTTTTGAAAGGGCGGGACGAGGGGCAACCTGATATCGGCCTTTTGGTAGAACGGACTGCGCTCTTCGTACAGCTGGTCAACCTTCTGCTCGATGTCGGCGCCTTGCAGCAGCGGCCGGCTGGTGTCCCTCTCGAGGCGCCTGCGGAGCTCTTTCAGCTCGGGTGTCGAGCCAGATCGACCTCGCCTTATTAAGAATCAGGGCTTGATTGGACTCCTTGCCAAAGCAGCCGCCGCCGGTTGCGATGACGATGGGGCCTCTCTCCAGCTGCTTGGCGAGCTCTTTGGTCTCCAGGTCCCTGAAGTGCGCCTCGCCACGGCCAGGGTCGGCGAACATCTCCATCAGATTGCCGTGATCGGCGACGATATGCTTATCGATGTCGACAAACTCCACCCCCAACTCCTTGGCAAGCTGGGCGCCGATGGTCGACTTGCCGCTCGCCGGCATGCCGACGAGCACGACCGGCCGCGTACCGAGGGCCGCGAGGATCTCGCCGGCTTGCGGCGAGCGAGCGACCGCAATCTGTTGTCTTGCGACGATGGGCGACCTGGAGGTCCCTGCCGCCCTCGACCTGCTTTCTCCTGACGAGTCCCAGTGTAATATCTCCCAGGCACCACGGGGAATGGGGACTAGCTGTGAGCTCTGCGCGCGGTGCGCGAGCTCGGCCCGATAACTGGCCGGCGTAGGGAACTCGACCTCGAAGCGATAGTTCTGCGCGGTTCTGAACGCCGTGTGAACGCCGCGTAACCGCGGCCTGTCCATCCTGATGACCCAGTTGGTGGTCTCGACCTCGCTGCAGTCCCGCTCCTCGAAGGCCAGTGCCGCCTTCCTGAAGGCGCGCGTAAAAGCCTCGTCCGGGATCTCGAAGACATGGCGCACGGCATTGGTGACCAGTTGGGCCTCCGGCGCCGTGCTCACGCTCTGGCCGGTCAACTCGTCGGCTATCCAGACCTGCCCGCCCGACCGTTGGTCAAGATGCGGCACCTTCACCTCGATGCCGTCCTGCCGCAAAAGCTCGGCAACCGCATGCACAATTTTTGGTAATCGCGCTTTCTTGCGCTTCGGCGGGGGCGGCTTCGAGCCTGGCCCGCTCAAGGGCCTGTTCGCTGCTCAGCGTTATCGTGCTGGCGCGGTCGTCTTCGGCCGAGATTGCTAAGGCGCTGAGCAGAATGCGCTTTTCGACGGCGAGTCTGATCGAGGCCTCCATGACCGATGCCGCCAGCGTGGGGTTGTCCTTCAGATCCGCCAGGCTGCCATCGACGTCGAACCGGCCCTGGTGGAGCTTTGCCGCCTGCGCCTTGACATATGGCGCCGACTTGAAGCCCGGCCTCTGCTCCAAGAGCCGCTGCAATTCGGTGGTTTTTTGCATGAACACCCGCGCACCGGTATCGGACTTGTAGGCGTCAGTGCCGACCTTGATGCCGACGCTCAACAGATTGATGGCGCTTTCATGCAGCTTGACTTCCGACTGCTCATGAGCCGGCTCGCTATTGAGCTGCAGGTTCCAGTCCTGGAGCTCGGCCACTAACAACGCGGCCAGTTCGCAGGCCACCGGATGCCTGGCGGCCTTGCTGTCTTCCCTCGCCCTGGCGATGAGCTCATGGAGGGCCTGGCCATCCGGCCGATCTTCCTGCAACAGTGCGCGGATGTCGGCCTTGAGCTCATTATGAATGCCCTCGTAGGTGCCGAAGATGGCACGCTCGGCAAACCAGCGTTGCGCCTCCAGCGGCTGCGCCAGCACGTTGCGCTGCAGGCAGCTGTAGGTCTCCAGCACCAGCCCGGTGGCCGACAGGATCTGCTTGGACCGGGTGAACTGGTAGCCGCTTTTCTCAATGGCCGGCGTGTGCGACTTCGGCGGCTTCATCGAGGCGATGCCGCGCGCCTGCAGCTGCGCGTCGAACTGGCGCACATGCTCGTAAAGGCGAGGCTGGTCGCCAATGATGACGACGGTGTCGCCATCAAAATCGCCGTCGAGCATTTTTTGTTCGACGCTTGGAACCGCAACCAAAGAGCCGGGCGCGAACACCTCCGTCGCCTGCAGGATGCCGACGCACTCGAGCGCGGTGTCGGCCTTGACCCGGTCCTTTTCCTCCAGCCAGTACGAATGGCACTTTACGTCCTCGGCAGACATCACGACCCCGCGCTCGGCGAAGTCCGCCGGCCACATTTCGTCGGGCACAACGATCAAGATGCCTTTGGCAAAGAAGGTCGGATCGTCGGCGGCAAGCCCAGCCCCCGACCTGTGCGCGAAGTTGAAGCTATATTGGAAGGCCACGCACCGATCCAGGAACGCCGCGGTCCGGTCGCCATCGCGCGCCGACCTGACCCGGTCGGCGGCGAACGGGCGCAGGTTGGGCTTGTCATAGGGGGAGCGTCCGACAAGCACGCCAGCGTCACGGGTCAAGGTCTTGCTCTTGCCCGTCGGCACATGCAGGCATTCGTCGCTGGACGGCACGGCGATAGCGCTCGAACCCTCGATATGCCCGCCCGTGACCGTCCGGAACAGCTCCTCGGCGGTGAGGCTTTGATGGGTTTCGAGCCAAGCCTGAGCCTTCTCGCGGGTCTCCTGTGCTACCTCGACGCTACGCGGATAATGTTGCAGCGCCGAGGGCGGTACCGCCGATTGCCTTTTATCGGCATAGGCAGGCATCCGCTCGGGAGCGTCGTGGCGAGCCCGGGCAATGGACGGCATGCGCTCGGCCAGTGAGGCCCTAATGAAGCCGCAGCCGTCATGCGGCCGCAAGGCGATCTCGCCGTCTCGCCCCTCGAACCGGAAGGGATGCACTGCGCCTGCGGGATGGTCGGGCAGAAGGGACAGCTTGAAGCACCCTTCCAGCGCATAATCATGGGGGCCAATGTCGGGGATGCCCGGCGGCGCGGCAAATCCGCGGCGCTGGGTATAGTAATAGGCTTCCTTGAACGGCGCCCAGGCCCGCGACAGCTGCTCAAAGGCCGTACCCGGAGCCGTCTCGGCATAGGGGATCGCCAAAAGCTTGCCGCTTGGGGCCTCTGCGGCCGTGAAAGGCAGGTGAGAGGCAAGCTGGTTCAGGCTCTTTTGCGGCGGCTTCAGTTTGCTGCCGCCGAACAGGTCCATGCGGTAGGGCACGCCCTCCACGGTGAACGTGCGTGTCAGCATGGCTCCAGTCGGAGTTCCCTTTAGCTGCACCGCCACCACCTTCACCGCGCCCGAGGTCAAGCGGTGGAAAATGGAATAGCGCAACTCGGCTTCGCTGGCCAGCGGCCGGCCTTGCATGTCGACCACCGGCAGCCGCATCAGTCCGGCATCGCCTTGCGGCGGTCTCGGCTCGTGGTCCATGGCCTGAAGGACCCGATGGACATCGAAGCTGGAGGCTGCATGCTGGGCCTGGATCATCGATGCGTTCTGCGCCATGAAGGTGTCGAGCGCTTCGAGCGGCTCCTTCGCCTCGATCTCGGCGATCACGCTCGAGTTCGCGCACCGCCTCGGCGCGCGCCGCGGCGCTCCTTCCTCGGCTGATGAACACTGCCGATCATAGATTCGACTGCCAGCCTCAAAGCCCCATCGTCGTGCATAATATGGGCTGGCCTCGCTACATTCGAAGGGGATCGAAGGCCGATCCCACGGTGCGGTGAAAGAAGCTGCAAGCGGCTTCCAAGACTAGGTGCGAGCACCTCGATCTCATTGTAGGCCCGTCATCGGATCATATGGAAATCGGTGAGCTTCATCCGCCGGCCTTTTACAACGTGGTTTGGTCGATCCTCTAGGGGATTACGCAGTCTTAAGCCAGCATTAATACCTTAGACGCGACACTAGGAATACTTTTACTATTCGCTAAAGCTCGATGCTATTTGACGAGGACTGGTCTTGCGTTTGCAGTTTTCTAGATGAGAGGGCTAAAGGACATTAGCGTCGGGACCAAGCTCTCGTTGGGCTTTGGGCTGGCGCTGCTGTGCGTCGTGGCCGTGGGAGTATTTGGGGTCGCGCAACTGCGATCACTCAACAAGGTCACGAGCGAGATCACCAGCGTTTGGTTGCCCCAGGTCCAGATCGTCGGCGAGATGAAGCGCAACCTCGCGGAACACCAGCTCTATGCGACGTTGCGCGTGCGCACTGCCGAGGCTGCGCAGATAGCCGGCATTGAGAAGGAGATGGCGAGGGAAAGCGACGAAATACTGCAAGGTCGGCGCGCCTATCGCCGGAGTGCCGGATCGCTGGCCGAGCAGCAGCTGTTCGACCAGTTCGTCAACCTATGGACGGCCTACGAAGATTCCCTGACATCGATTTTCCCGCTCCTCGAAACAGGAGGGCGAACAATGGCTGTCAAGGAGTTCGAGACGGTATCGCTCCCGACCGTTGCCGCCGCCACGCAGCGATTGGACGACCTGCTGGCCCTCACCAACGAGCGCAGCACGGCCGCGGCGGTGATGGCGGACAGGACCTACACCGTTGCGCAAAGATTGACTTGGCTGGCAGTTCTTTTTGCCGCCGGGTGTCTTGGTGGGCTTGTCGCCTGGATACGCCACAATGTCAGCAAGCCGATCCTCGCCGTGACCGAGGCGATGCGTTGCTTGGCGCAGGGCGAGCGCCGTTCGAGTCTCATTGCGCTGAAAAGGGATCGGCAGGACGAGGTTGGAGTGCTGTTCTCGGCCTTTGCCGGCTACCGGGCCAGCCTGGAGCGCAGCGATGCCTTGGCCCGAGAAGCCGAGCTGGAGCGGCAGCAATTGGCCGCGGCCGCCGCCAATATGCCCGTAGGGCTTTGCATGTTCGATGCGGAGAGGCGGCTGGTTCTGTGCAACCAAAGCTACGCCGATCTCTACCATGTGCCGGAGCCCCTGACTCGTCCCGGCACGCCGTGGATCGATTTGATGCGGTTCCGGATCGCGGCGGGCCTCTATGCCGGCCATGACCCGGAAAAGTATGTGCAGCAGCTGACGGAGACCATCGATCGCGCAGAGCGGACGGTGAGCCTGGTGGAACTCAGGGACGGACGCACCATCGACCTCATCCATCAGCCACTGCCGGGCGGCGGGTGGCTTGCCACTCACCATGACGTGACCGACTTGCGGCGGAGCGAAGCCAAGATTTCATACATGGCGCGCCACGACGGACTTACCGAGCTTCCAAATCGCATATTGTTCCGCGAACGCGCCGAGGAGGCTTTGGTCGAGATGCGGCGTGATGGTAGCAAGATTGCTTTCCACTGCCTCGATCTCGATCATTTCAAGATGGTCAACGACACGCTGGGGCACCCGGTTGGCGACGCCTTGCTGAAGGAGGTCGCCGCCAGACTGAAACAGGTGGCCCGTGAAGGCGACACCGTGGCAAGGCTCGGCGGCGATGAGTTCGTGATCATTCAAACCGCGGTTGATCAGCCGGTCGAGGCGACAGCTCTTGCCCAACGGGTCATTGATGGGCTGAGCGCACCTTATGTCGTCGATGGCCACGGGGTTATGATCAGCGCCAGCATCGGCATCTCGATCGCGCCGGACGATGGCATTGACGCCGACCAACTTCTCAAGACCGGCGACATGGCGCTCTACCGGGCGAAGGCGGAAGGCCGCGGAACCTACAGGTTCTTCGAACCGGAAATGGATGCGCGCATGCAGGCGCGGCGGTTTCTCGAACTCGACCTGCGCGAAGCGGTGGTGCGGCAGCAGTTCGAAATCTACTACCAACCGCTCCTCAATCTCGACCGCGGCGAGGTCAGCTGCTTCGAGGCGCTGCTGCGCTGGCATCACCCGACGCGCGGCATCGTATCCCCGGGAGAATTCATCCCGCTGGCCGAGGACATCGGCCTCATCGTCCCGATCGGTGAATGGGTTATCAAGCAAGCCTGTCTCGACGCGGCAAGCTGGCCCGGTAGCATCAAGGTCGCCGTCAATCTGTGCCCGGCGCAATTTCGCAACGCGCGCTTGCTCTCCACCATCGTCGAGGCATTGGATATCTCGGGACTGCCCCCCAGCCGGCTTGAGCTTGAGATCACCGAGACAGTGCTGCTGGCCAACAGCCAGGCGACTCTCTCGATGCTGCAACATATCCACATGCTCGGCGTTCATATCGCGATGGACGACTTCGGAACCGGATATTCGAGCTTGAGCTATCTGCGCTCGTTCCCATTCGACAAGATCAAGATCGATCAATCCTTCATCACGGACGCCGGAGATATCGACAGTTCCGTCGCCATCATTCGAGCGGTCACGAGCCTCGGCAACAGCCTCGGGATGCAGACCACCGCCGAGGGCGTCGAGACCGTGGAGCAGCTGGAACGGGTCCGAAGAGAAGGCTGCACCGAGGCGCAGGGCTTCCTGCTCAGCCGCCCGCTGCCCGCGCGGGACATCCCCGCGATGCTGGAGCGGACCCGCGCCGTGGTGGCGGGCGAGATCATTGAGCCCGAACCCGAAACGTCAGGCGAGCGAGACACGGACAAGCCGGGCAGGCGTCGCAGTAGGGCGTCTGTCCCCGCCTAACCGGGATGCAAGCGAAAAACAGTGCCAACGAACATGAGTTTGCCGGCCTAGTTCAGGCCGCCACTCGGATCATGTCGATAGCGGGTGTGTAGGTCGGCGCGGCTCGAAATTAGGTGTGCTGAGCGCCGGTCAAAGTGGGATTAGCTTGTCATATCGATTATGGGATCCAGGTTGAACCCGACTTGCAGGACTCTGCTCGTAACCGAGCAGATCAACCTCACATTCGGTCGCTGCTCTTCACGGCTGCACCAACATCCCGCCTACGGCCGCTGGGCTCGGGCGACGAGACCATTCTGAGTGAGCGGCGTTTTATATACCCGTTCGGTCGTCAGTACCTTGCGTTCACGACAGATACGCCGGCGATCCTCCTGCTCCGGTGTTGGCTCTTTGACCATTGCACATATGCGCGGTTCGCCTCGCTTGAAGGCAAGGAGAGACGAGCGTTTCACCATCGATCTTATCGGTTTTGGCTCGGCGACTGCGACGAGACACTGCGATAGAAGCGGGATCAACGACGTAGCTCTCGATCCCCGCCTTGCTCAGAACCCGATGGATCCAGGAGCCATCGAGCCCGGCTTCCTGGATAGCGACGACGGGGAAGTCTGGCCCCATGCGTGCTCTTGCCTTCTCTCGCACGCTATCGAAGCGACGGAACAAGGCGGATAAATCACCACTGGGGACACTGTGTTTCGACAACTTCTCGCCGCCACCTGGCGACAACGACGAGATCAGCCAGGTTGAACGGCTGAGCTCCAGCGATACGAAGATTGCGCCCAGACCAGTCCGGATAGCAGTCAGAGTTTCGGATCGGTCGGCCACTACATGCATGGTGTTCCTCCGCGGGGTGTTTGTTAGCAGCGTCACTCTGCCAGAGCACGCGCCGCTATCCATCCGTCGCCATGGGATCTGGTGATTGTTCATGTCGCCGATTCCCGCGAAGGAACGCCACCATGACCAAGATTGAAAGTAAGACCGCCAGCGCTGCCGTCAAAGACATTCTGCTTTCAGACCCGGACGGACTTCACGAAATGATCCGTGCGGTGATGCAGGAGGTGCTCGAGGCCGAGATGGACGACGGTGGAGGAGACCATCGAGCGCACGCTGACCTTCTTTTGCCTGCCGCGCCAGCATCACAAGCATCTCAAGAGCACCAACATGCTTGAACGGCTCAATGAGGAAATCCGCCGGCGCACCTATGTCGTGCGCATCTTCCCCAACGCCGAAAGCTGCCTGCGCCTCGTCAGGGCGCCGGCTGTCGAAACCAACGAAAACTGGATGGAGGCCCTACATCAACATTGACGACCTGCGCGAGCACAAGAAGCTCGCTCTACGCCAAGCCGCATGACCAGCATCGTGGCCGCCCCATTTTGCAGAACTTGACGCACACAACCGCCACTTCGAGTTTACCGACCGCACCGAGTCATCCACGCAAAGACCTGCGCAGCGTCAGCTTCAGAGCTTGGTCCCACCGGCTGAACGCCAAAAAAGCGGATCTTGGCCATCGGAAGCGCCCTCAACCGACTGAGAGGTTTCGGCTTATGCGATGCGACTGGCAGTCCTGCGCTCCGGGGACAAGGCCGTGGCGGCAGAAGATCCCCTGGACATCAGGCGATGTCCGGAAGGCAGCATCGTAGTAACGGTTTTTACGCCGCTCGCGGCACGCGCGAGGTGAACGTCGCCCGGGTGACCGACACGCTGGTGCCGTCAATATCGCTGATAATCTCCACCCTGGCCTCCAGTTGTTTCACCAGTGCTTCGACGATGGCTGTTCCAAGTCCGGTAGCCGGTACGTCGTTGGCGATCTTGCCGACGCCATTGTCCGAAACCGTCAGTTTCCAGTCACTGCCCGCGGTCTCGTAGCTCACCTGGATGCGAGCGCCGGTTCTCTTCTTGGGGAAAGCATATTTGATGGCGTTGAGCACGAGTTCGGTGACAATTAGTCCCAGACTGACTGCCCTTTGCGAATCTATCCTGCCGCCTTCGGCCATTACGGTGACCGTGATCGGCTGGGCTTCGCCGACCATCGACGAGGCGAGGCTGCTGCACAATTTCGGTAGGTAAGAGCCGACATCGATCTCGTCGACGCCGGCGGAGGTGTGGAGATGGCGTTGCACCTCGGCCACGGACAGAACGCGCTGATGGGCGTCCTTGAGATGCTGGCGCGTCTCTTCCGACGTCACCGAGCGTGCCTTCAGCAACAGGATCGAGGCAATGATCTGCAGGCTGTTGGCAACCCGATGCTCCATCTCGCGCAGCAGGACGTCTTTCTGCCGAAGCAGGTCTTCGGTGCGACCGAGCAGTTCTTCCTTCTCCCGCTCGATGATACGACGGGCCGTTATGTCATTGAAGGCGAGAAGGATGGTGATGGCCGAACTATGGTCGTAAAGCACCTTGCGGGCATTGAGCAGCATGGTGCGACGGCCGATCCGCGTTCCTGAGCCATGCTTGCCTCCCTCTATCCCTTGATCTGGATCTTCTTCGGCCGATCCGCCTCCGGCCGGTGCAACTCGACTTCGAGCAGCCCGTTGGCGAAACGCGCCTCGACCCGTTCCGGGTCGACGCGGAATGGCAATTGCACTGTCCGGGAGAAGGTCCCATAGGCGCGCTCACGGCGGTGCCAGACGGATTTCTCGTCCTCCGTTCGAGGCTCGCGCGTTCCCTTCAATGTCAGAATGTTCTCGCGCACCGTGAGGCCGATTTCGTCAGGTGATATCCCCGGCAGTTCCGCGGCCACCGCCACGCTGTCCTCGCCAGTCCAAAGATTGATCGGCGGAAACTCCTGAGCGGCGCTGGCGGTCAGCCCGGCCAAACGCTGGTTTACTTCCTGTTGCATGCGCCGCATTTCCACAAACGGATCGAACCCGATGCGGCCGAAATCCGACAAAAGCATGTACATCCTCCTATGATTCACGACCTTGCATGATTGCCACGCGCGACACGTGCGTGCGCACCGGAAGCGGAATCGATCGATGGCAACAGGAGGGGCGATCAGCACAGAGACCGAGCGGCCCGATCGCGCAACCTCGCAGAATGCGAGAAAGAGGGGTTCGGGCAGACGCCGGAACACATCCTCCTTGCGAAGCGACATGAACCGAACTCGATCCACCGTAGGGCCGGACCGTCATTCCCGTGCCAGGACCCGATAGCGGCATCCGGCTTTATCATTAGGTGGCCCCAAATGGCCTTTCACGAGGTGATCTTTGACATTCCACCAGTCACCTCTTCGGCAACAGCGGGGTCCCTTCGAATCCGTAGCCACGTTGCCTCTAGTCGCTGATTTGGCTTCCCTTTGCGCAACTGTCGGGATCGACGAAGCGTCCCGAATTGCACCGCGGTTCGATCAACTGATCGCAGGCGACGCGCCGCATCGTCATGGTAGCTGACGAATGAATCGGCATGACACGTCGCAGTGACCGAGACATCAAGCCAGCACCTATGTCGGCTTGCCGCAAGTCAAAAGAATCCAGCCCTGCGTGCCGCGTTCGCTGACCTTCGCCAGTGACGCCATTTGCATTTCGGCCGGACAGATGGGCACAGACATGTGCAATTCCCGCATCGCCCATTATTGGAACTCACAAGGCGGCGTTCTTTCCGTCTTGGCGAGCAGCGGGCCAACGCGTTACCGGCGGTGATCTTCCTGCAGCTTTAAATCAGTCGCCACCAACGACGAAATCAGATTTGGCCAGCACGCCGGCAATCCTGGCAAATCCCACAATGCTTGCCGCGCCTGCTCGGGTGTCATCTGTCCGGCGATCGCTGCGTTGCTGCTTCTCACCGCGCAACTGAATACCGGTCCCCGACGCGCTTTTGGCCACTGATTCAGGAATACGAGCGCTTCGCGCACTGTGTTGATGTCGTGACGACGTCGTTGGTCTTAACCTGGACCGGCGATAGGAAAGCCAGACCGGTTATTCTTACCTCCCTGCGATCGCACGCTGGATCTTTCATTCGGTGGTTGGTTGCGTGACAGGTTTCGAACGTTAGGTCTTGTTTTCTCTGGAAGATCGGGCTGTACGACATAATCCAAATGTTGCGACGCAGCGAAGGCTTCTGCTGGTTCCCGAGTTGAAAAAGCCAGTTGCACCTGGATGAGTGTGTCGCCGCCACCCAATAGCCCATCAGATGTTCAATGGCAGGCGGCGTCCGACGCTCGAACAGCAAGCGCCACGGCCGGCGGGTAGCCGATGCCACAGCTTTGGAGCTGCCCCGGATACTATTATAAGACCGATTGACGCGGGGCTCGACGCGTTTGCGGCAAATAAGCTCGAGTGTGGACAGAGATGTGACGTTCTATTGAGTCGCTGACCCAATCGGTAGCGACCTGGTGATCCACGCAACCAATTCCGGTCGTTTCTGTCACTAAGAACTCGATATTCGCTATTTGCACCTCGAAAGTCGCATAATTGGCAGTGAGAAACTCAACGCGTTGTGAGGATGGCATAGAGAAGCAGTAGCCCCTTCTCTAGTCTCGCTACGGGAAAAATTCTGGAAAATGGGTCTGCTTGGCTGGACGCAGAACGCTGTGGTTATTCAGCCGGCATTTCTGAAGCCTCTCCAAGACAAACAGCTTGCCTTCGCGCACGCTGTCTTCGAGCGGCTTCGGCTTCGCCAGATGCGCCGCAATCGCGCTGGCCAGCATGCAACCTGTCCCGCGCATCGATGTGGCAAGGCGCGGTGCATCGAAGCGGATGGGTTCGTGCCCGGAGCGTAACAGAATATCGGTCGACCGGGTTCCCGACGCATGCCCACCCTTGATCAGCAGGGCTTGAGGGCCGGCGGCCAGCAGTCTTTTTCCTTGTTGGAGCGCTCCGTCCTCATCCACTGCCAGTTCGGAGCCACTAAGGAGCGCCAGTTCAGGGAGGTTGGGCGTGACAATGCAGCAAAGCGGCATAAGATCGCGCTTCATGGCAGCGATAGCGCCTGCTTGCAGAAGTGCGCGGCCTGAGGTGGAGGCCAGCACAGGGTCGAGTACTGCGGGGACATGCGGAAATTTGCGCAGCACTGCGGCAACGGCAACAATGATCTTGGCAGTCGCCAGCATGCCGATCTTGATTGTGGCCACGTCGTTGGCCTGCAGCGCGGCGCACATCTGATTGGCCACCAGGCTAGGTGGCGAATAATAGATTTCGATCACGGCGTCATGCGTTTGCACCGTTAGCGCTGTGACGGCGAGACAGGTGCGCACGCCAATGGCAGAGATCGTCTCGATATCGCGTGCAATTCCAGCACCGCCACTGGAGTCCGATCCACCGACGACAAGCACATGTGGTTCTCGCCTCAGCGCCATTGGTCCGTCTTTTCGATCCATTCTCGCGTGCGCGCCTCGGGGTCGTCGTTGAGCGTGATGTCGGTCACCACCGCCGCGCTGTCCGCGCCAGCCGCAAAGACACCGTCGAGCCGCTCAGGGTTGAGGCCACCAATGGCGACCAATTGAAACGGCGCGACCTGGCGCTTCCATTCGCTGATCCGTTCGACCCCTTGCGGCGCCCATTTCATCTTCTTCAGGATGGTCGGATAGATGGGTCCAAGCGCTATGTAGTCAGGCTCGGCGGCCATCGCCGTTTCCAGCTCCTGATGATCATGTGTGCTCAGTCCGAGCCTTACGCCGGCTGCCCGTATCGCCAAGAGGTCAGCGGTCTGCAAATCCTCCTGGCCGAGATGTATGAAGTCGCAGCCTTCCTCGATTGCCAGGCGCCAGTGGTCGTTGACGATGAGTTGGCACTGGTATCGAGCACACAAGGCCTTCGCGGTGCGGATCTCCGCGCGCAACCCAGCCTCATCCACGGTCTTGATGCGCAGTTGCAGAAGCCGGACTCCGAGTGGGACCAGCCGTTCGATCCAGGCAGCGCTGTCGACGATCAGATAAAAGGGATCGAGCTTCATGAAAAAACGGCCCTGCCGACCATCGGTGTCGATGGCACGGCGACGTCGCGCGGTTCGAGCATTCCCGAACTGAACGCCTCACGACCGGCGTCGACCGCCTTACCGAAAGCACGCGCCATGCCGACCGGATATGCCGCCTTGGCGACCGCTGTGTTCAGGAGCACGGCGTCAAAGCCGAGTTCCATGACGGTGGCCGCGTGCGACGGCCGTCCGAGCCCCGCATCCACAATCAGCGGGACGCCAGGGAAATATCCGCGCATCGAGCGCAGCGCCGTCATGTTGACCGGTCCCAAGGCGGAACCGATCGGTGCGCACCACGGCATCAGGACCTTGCAGCCCGTTTCCAGCAGCCGCTCGGCGACAACGAGATCGTCGGTGGTATAGGGGAATACCGCAAAGCCGTCCTCGCACAGGATGCGGGCGGCTTCAACCAGACCGAACACATCCGGCTGTAGCGTGTCGTGATTGCCGATCACTTCGAGCTTGATCCAGTTGGTGCCGAAGACCTCGCGCGCCATTTTCGCGGTGGTGACGGCTTCCTTGACGGAGAGGCAGCCGGCGGTATTGGGCAGGATTCTGGCGCCCAGCGAGCGGATCAACGACCAGAATTGTTCGCCGGCTCTACCGCCCGCCATCTCACGCCGCAACGAGACGGTCACCACCGACGTGCCCGACGCCTTGACTGCATCGGCAAGGATGGCCGGCGAAGGATATTGAGCGGTGCCGAGAAGCAGGCGCGACGAAAGCTCGGTTCCATAAAGCTCCAACATGCTAGCCGCCCTGCATGGGCGAGAGGATTTCGATCCGGTCGCCGTCGCTCAACTGGAACTCCGTGCGGTTGGCTTTGTGCACGAGGTCGCCGTTGACGGCGGTGGCGAGCCAATCGCCCTCATAGTCGAGCGCGGCAAGCAACTCGGCCAGCGTGGTGGCGGCAATCTCACGCGCCTCGCCGTTGACCATCAGTTTCATGAGCATGCTCCTTGGTTCTGTCTTGACTGAAAACCAGGCCGGCAGCCTGGCGCGCCATGGCGGGGGCGAGGAGAAAACCGTGACGATAAAGACCGTTGATCGCGATGATCTCACCGTCTGTTTCGACGCGTGGCAAATTGTCGGGAAATGCCGGACGGACACCCACACCGGTTTCAACGATCTCGGCCTCACCAAAGGCCGGATGGAGGGCATGGGCGGCGCCCAGCAGCTCCATCATGGAACGCGCCGTCACCGGTCCGGCGCTCTGGCTTTCAATCATCGTCGCTCCGATCATGAAACGGTGATCGGTGCGCGGCACGGCATAAAGCGGAAAGCGTGGATGAAGCAAACGGACCGGCCGCGACAGCGAGACATCAGGCGTGCGAAGGATCAGCATTTCGCCGCGAACACCGCGCAGCCTGTCATCGGCCGCTGCCATTCCCATGCAGTCTATCTGACGGGCGAAACCCGAAACAGGCCGGGCGTCGCAGCCGAAGTGGAATTTGACACCCATGGTCGCAAGGTTGTCATGAAGTGCCGCCATCGCCTGGCGTGGGTCGAGGTGAGCCTCGTTGGGGAAGAGCAATCCACGCCGGAAGCGGCCGGCGAGGTCGGGTTCCAGGAGCGCAATTTCGTTTTCATCGACGCGCCTATGCCCTGACGTGCGACTGGCGAACCGGTCAAGCTCACCGGCATCACGCGGCGCGGCCACGACCAATGTCCCGGCCCGTGTCACCTGACCCGACAGCACCGCATCCCACCAGTCGGCAGCGTCGCGTCCGAGATCCAGCACCGGCTGCTCCGCGCTTTCGCGCTCGCACCATGGCGCCAGCATGCCGCCGGCGAACCACGACGCGTTGCCGCCAAGGCCATGCCGCATCTCGGCGACTGTGACCGTCGCGCCGCGGGCGGCGAGTTCGAAAGCGACGGTGAGGCCGGCAACGCCGGCCCCTTTGACGAGCACCCTCATGATGGTTTGGGAGCCTCCGGCACGACCGGTACGCCAGTCTCGTCCGCCGGCATGTAGAGATCGCCGCCCTCCCGGTATTTTGCCGCCATTGCCGCCATGCCTTCCTTCTGAGCCTCGGCACGGATGTCGTGGGAAATGCGCATGGAGCAGAATTTCGGCCCGCACATCGAACAGAAATGTGCCAGCTTGTGCGCCTCCTTGGGCAAGGTCTGGTCGTGGAAGGACCGTGCGGTTTCGGGGTCGAGCGACAGGTTGAACTGGTCCTCCCAGCGGAACTCGAAGCGCGCGCGCGAAAGGGCATCATCCCTGGTTTTCGCTGCCGGATGGCCCTTCGCCAGATCGGCTGCATGGGCGGCTATCTTGTAAGTGATCACCCCAATCTTGACGTCGTTGCGGTCGGGAAGGCCGAGATGCTCTTTCGGCGTGACGTAGCAAAGCATTGCGGTGCCGAACCAGCCTATCATGGCGGCACCTATCCCTGAGGTGATGTGGTCATAGCCCGGCGCGATGTCGGTCGTCAGCGGCCCCAACGTGTAGAACGGCGCCTCACCGCACACTGCGAGCTGCTTGTCCATGTTCTGCCTGATCTTGTGCATGGGGACATGGCCCGGGCCTTCGATCATCACCTGGCAGTCCTTTGCCCAGGCAATCTTGGTGAGTTCTCCAAGTGTTTCCAGTTCGGCGAATTGCGCCGCGTCGTTCGCATCGGCGATTGAACCGGGACGAAGGCCGTCGCCGAGCGAGAAGGAAACGTCATAGGCTCTGGCGATGTCGCAGATCTCCTCGAAATGCTCGTAGAGGAAGCTCTCCCGGTGATGGTGCAGGCACCATTTGGCCATGATCGAGCCGCCGCGCGAGACGATGCCCGTGACCCGGTCGACGGTCAGCGGTATGTAGTGCAGCCGCACGCCGGCGTGGATGGTGAAATAGTCGACGCCTTGCTCGGCCTGCTCGATCAGCGTGTCGCGATAGACCTCCCAGTTGAGGTCCTCGGCGATGCCGCCGACCTTTTCGAGCGCCTGATAGAGCGGCACCGTGCCGATCGGCACCGGTGCATTGCGCACGATCCAGTCGCGGATGTTGTGGATGTTGCGGCCGGTCGACAGGTCCATCACCGTATCGGCGCCCCAGCGGATCGCCCACACCATCTTTTCGACCTCTTCGGC
>NZ_RZOJ01000160.1:0-12081 GCF_003998845.1 Mesorhizobium sp. M4A.F.Ca.ET.022.05.2.1
GCGGCGGATGCCGTAGCGCTCGAGCAGCACGCGCGAGACGCGCGTGTCCTCGCAGGCGACGATGTCGGCGGCGGCCAGCGTCTCCAGCGCGCGCAGCGTGATGTCGGCGAGATTGCCGATCGGCGTCGCCACCAGATAGAGCGCCGGCCCCAGCGGCCGCGCCGGTATCTCGGTCTGCCCGATCACATAGCTGCGTTTGTCGCTGGTCACCCTGGGCCCTCCATCCAGCCTGTTTGGCACGGCTGATGTCCGGTTGCAAAACGTGACGAGGACGTAATGTGGCCGCCATGCCTTTGCCATACTGCGGAACGAAACCGTGACCGGCGAATTCTATCGGTGAGTCTCGTTTGTCTGTGAGTCTCGGGGAGGCACAGGATGGATAGCCTGAAGATTCAGGACGTTTTCGAGCCCTACTATGCGGGCCGCAAGCGTTTCGCCATGCGAAGGGACAAGAGCCTGCCGGCCAGCGCCGATGGCGCCGCCGGTAAAACCGAAGCCAGGAAGCGGCGTTTGCGCCGCCGGCCGAAGACCAGACTCAAGGCCGAAACCGACAGCACGACGGAGCACTGACCGGACGATGCCCAATCGCTTCGATATCTTCATCAGCCGTCTCGAAACCAAAACCGCCCGCGAAAGCGTGCCGCTATCCCCGATAAGCGACCAGCACCGCCCCCGCCGCGATAAGGAAAACGCCAAGCCAGTTCGCTCCGGAGAGGCGCTCGCCGAGAAAGACCGCGCCAAACACCGCCACAAGCACGACGCTTAGTGCGGTTGCGACGGGCGCGGACGGCTCTCGAACGCGGGGGGGGACGGCGGTATCCCTTAGAGATACCGCGGCACTTTCGCTTCCAGAAGCTGCACCAACTCGGGGTCCATGAATTCATAGTCGTCCGGGATGTCGAGGCAGATTAACCGCGCCTTCTTCAGGCTCGACCGGAATTTCTTCTGCAGCTTGGCGCGGTGCGCCTTTTCCATCACGAAGATGATGTCGGCCCAGGCGACGAGCTCATGCGTCAGCGGATTGTCGGCGTCGTGATTGGTGCCGGCGGATTCGACCTCGATATCCCTGCGTTTGGAAAACACCTGCTCGGCCGTCGGGCTGCGCAAGCGGTTCTGGCTGCAGAGGACGTTCTTCAAGGGTTATTACTCAAGCATGATCTTGTCCGAAAACCGGTATCACTTTCGGGCTTAGCGCGCCAGGTCCGCCACCACGGCATCCAGCACGATCATCCCGGCCGTCGTCGCCCGCAGCCGCGAATTGCCGACCGGCGCGACAAGCCCTTCTTCCTGCAGCACCGCCAGTCGCGCGCTTGACAGGCCGCGTCCGGAAAACGCCTCGTAGCGCGACAGGTCGATGCCTTCGGCCAGCCTCAGCCCCATCAGCAGGAACTCGTCGGCCTCTTCCGAGCGCGTCAAAATCTCGCCGCCGGTGACGCCATGGCCCCTGGCCTCGACCAGATTGGCCCAGGTCTCCGGCATCCTCTCGGCGATCGTCACCGTGCGGCGGCCGTTCTCAACGAATCGGCCATGCGCGCCGGGGCCGACGCCGACATATTCGCCGTAGCGCCAGTAGGTCAGATTGTGCCGGCTTTCCGCGCCAGGCCTGGCATGGTTGGAAATCTCGTAGGCCGGCAGCCCATGCGCGGCGGTCACCTCCTGCGTCAGCGCGTAGAGATCGGCGGCATGGTCGTTGTCGGGAATGGTGAACTTCTTCGCCGCGTGCAGCGCGTGGAACGGCGTGCCTTCCTCGATCGTCAGCTGGTAGAGCGAAAGATGGTCGGCGGCATGGCCGATCGCCTGCTCGAGCTCGGCCTGCCAGCCCTCCGGCGTCTGGCCCGGCCGGGCATAGATCAGGTCGAAGGAGAGGCGCGGAAAGATCTCGCGGGCGAGACCGATGGCGTGCAGCGCCTCCTCGACATTGTGCAGCCGGCCGAGGAAACGCAGATCCTTGTCGTTCAGCGCCTGCACGCCGAGCGACACCCGGTTGACGCCCGCCGCGCGGTAGCCGCGGAAGCGTTCGGCCTCCACCGAGGAGGGATTGGCCTCCAGCGTCACCTCGATGTCGCTGGGCACCGTCCAGTTCCTTGCCACGGCGTCCAGCACGGCGGCCACCGTTTCCGGCTTCATTAGCGACGGCGTGCCGCCGCCGAGGAAGATGCTGGTCACCTCGCGCGGCCCGGTGCGGGCGCGCATCGTCGCCAGTTCCGCCTCGAACGCGCGCGCAAAGCGTTCCTGGTCGACCGGCTGGTGGCGGACATGGCTGTTGAAGTCGCAATAGGGGCATTTGGCCGCGCAGAACGGCCAATGGATATAGACGCCGAAGCCGGGGCCGCGGTCGAGCAGCATCTCAGGCCGAGCCCAGCCGCGCTTTGGCGAATTTCTGGAAGGCGCGGGCGCGGTGCGACAGCGCCGTCGGCTGGCCGGGCTTCCAGCCGTGCTTTTGCTCGGCGCTCATCTCGCCGAAGGTCTTTTCGAAACCATTGGGCAGGAACACCGGATCGTAGCCGAAGCCGAGCGTGCCGCGCGGCGGCCACACCAGCGTGCCCTCGGCTTCGCCGCGATAATATTCGGCCTCGCCGTCGGGAAACGCCAGGCAGATGACGGCGACGAAACGGCCCGTGCGCTGCGCGGCTTCAGCCGCGCCGACCTCCTGCATCGCCACTTCCGTGCGCTGCATGGCCATGCCGAAGTCGCGGCTGCCGTCGGGCGTCTCGGCCCAGTTGGCGGTGTAGACGCCGGGCGCGCCGTCGAGCGCGTCGACGCAGAGGCCGGAATCGTCGGACAGCGCCGGCAGGCCGGTCGCCTTGGCGGCAGCGTGTGCCTTGATGTAGGCATTCTCCTCGAAGGTGGTGCCGGTTTCGTCCGGCTCGGGCAGGCCATATTCCTTGGCCGATTTCGCCTCGAAGCCGAACGGCGCCATCAGGTCGGCGAACTCGCGCAGCTTGCCTTCATTGTGGCTGGCAACGACGATTTTGTGTCCGTTGAGCTGATGCATCAGAGGCCCCAGATCCTTGGCTCGGCGAATTCGATCGAATTGCCCGAAGGGTCGCGAAAATAGATCGAGCGCCCGCCTTGCGGCCATTCGAAGTCGCTTTCGATGGCGACATCTTTCGCCGCGAGGTGCTGGCGCCAACCGGCAATCTCCTCCGCGCTCGCGGCAAAGCAAAGATGGCCCTCGCCCACCGTGCCATGCGGCGGCACCTTCAGCCTGGCATCGGGTGCCGGCGGGATCTTGGTCGCCTCGGCGTTGAACAGCAGCAGCACGCCCGTCCCGCAGCGGAAGAAGACGTGGCGGCCTTCGACCTTGGCGATCAGGTCGAGGCCGAGCACGTCGGCATAGAATTGCTCGGCAGCGTGCAAGTCGGTGACGTAGAGCGCTGATTCCAAAATTGCCGAGGGTGTCACGAGGCACCCCCCTCTGGCCTGCCGGCCATCTCCCCCTCAAGGGGGGAGATTGGCAGTTCTCGTGCCGCTGCACCCCTTGCACCGCCGATAATTGGCGAAGGCCGGCCGTATATCCAATCTTGCCCCTTGAGGGGGAGATGGCCGGCAGGCCAGAGGGGGGTGCCCAGGCTCGGCATTCGAAACCTACGCCACCGCCATCTGCTGCAGGCTGACCAAGCGCGAAATGCCTTTCTTGGCGAGGCCCATCAGCGACGCGAACTGCTCCTCCGAGAACGGCTCGCCTTCCGCCGTGCCCTGGATCTCGACGATACCGCCCTTGCCGGTCATGACGAAATTGGCGTCGGTGCCGGCCGAGGAATCCTCGAGATAGTCGAGGTCGAGGACCGGCTGGCCGTCATGGATGCCGCAGGAGATCGCCGCGACATGGTCCTTCAGCACCTTGGCGACGCTGGCCATCTGCCGCGCCTCCATCCAGCGCAGGCAGTCATGGAGCGCCACCCAGCCGCCGGTGATCGAGGCGGTACGGGTGCCGCCATCGGCCTGGATCACGTCGCAGTCGACAGTGATCTGCTGCTCGCCCAACGCCTGCAGGTCGACCACGGCGCGCAAGGAACGGCCGATCAGCCGCTGGATTTCCAGCGTGCGGCCGCCCTGCTTGCCGGTTGAAGCCTCGCGCCGCATGCGCTCGCCGGTCGAGCGCGGCAGCATGCCGTACTCGGCCGTCACCCAGCCCTTGCCGGAATTGCGCATCCAGGCCGGCACTTTTTCCTCCAGGCTTGCCGTGCACAGAACATGCGTGTCGCCGAACTTCACGAGGCACGAACCCTCGGCGTGCTTGGAGACGCCGCGCTCGAAGGAGATGGCGCGCATTTCGTCGGCTTGGCGTTTGGAGGGGCGCATCAAGGCCTCTTTCTTCTTTCTTTTGGTTTTCAAGGATTCGTTGGCGGCTTGTAGACGCATGCGGCGCATGGCGCAAAGGAAAATGGACCGGGTTGCGCGGGCACGGCCTAAGTCTATATTTGAGCAGGAGGTTTTGGCTCGAATGACCAAGGCAGTCGATCCGGCATCGCAGTCGCCCGCGCTCCAGTCGCTTGATATGCGCTCGCGCGATATCTTCCGGCGCATCGTCGAATCCTATCTCAGGGATGGCGAGCCGGTCGGCTCGCGCAGCCTGTCGCGCATCCTGCCCTCTTCGCTGTCGCCGGCCACCATCCGCAACGTGATGAGCGATCTCGAGCATCTCGGCCTGATCTATGCCCCGCATATCTCGGCCGGCCGTTTGCCGACGCAGACCGGCCTGCGCTTCTTCGTCGACGCCTTTATGGAGCTTGGCGACCTCTCCGACGAGGAGCGCCGCATCATCGAAGCGCAGGTGCGCGCCTCCGGCTCGGGCGCCACGCTGGAGCATATGCTGACCGAGGCCAGCCAGATGCTGTCGGGCATGTCGCGCGGCGCCGGCCTTGTGCTCGCCGCCAAGAACGAGGTGGCGCTGAAGCACATCGAGTTCATCCAGCTGGAACCCACCAAGGCGCTGGCCGTGCTGGTGTCGCAGAACGGCGACGTCGAGAACCGCGTCGTCGACCTGCCCGCCGGCACCACCGTCTCGCAGCTGCACGAGGCCTCCAACTTCCTCAACGCCCATATCCGGGGCCGGACACTGGCCGAGGCGCGCGTCGAGATCGCCCGCATCAAGGACGAGACCAGGGCCGCCCTCGACACGCTGTCGCAGGACCTGGTCGAAAAGGGCCTGGCGGTCTGGGCTGGCGCCGAAAGCGGCCTGCCGGCACGGCTCATCGTGCGCGGCCGCGCCAACCTGCTCGAAAACGTCACCGCCCAGGCCGACATCGAATTGCTGCGCCATCTGTTCGAGGATCTGGAGACGCAGGACGGGCTGCTGCAACTGCTCGACCTCGCCGAGGAAGGGCCCGGCGTGCGCATCTTCATCGGCTCGGAAAACAAGCTGTTTTCGCTGTCCGGCTCGTCGCTAGTCGTGGCGCCCTATCGCGATAAGGACGCCCGTGTCGTCGGCGCACTCGGCGTCATCGGTCCGACGCGGCTTAACTATGCCCGCATCGTGCCGATGGTCGACTATACGGCGCAGCTCATTTCGCGCATGCTGCGTTAGGTGTGAGGCCGGCCTGCAAATGGCGATCTCCCGCGCTTCCGGTGCTCACGTACTTCAAGTACGCTCCGCTCCGGTTCTCGGAGACCACCATTTTCGACCCGGCCTGACCGGATCTCAGTACACCTAGGCAGTGGAGGAGAAGAAAAATGGCGCTGGAATCGCTCAAGGCCCAGATCAGCCTGCTGCTCGAGGAAATGGTCAACCAGCCCGAGGACCAGCACGAGATCCAGGAGCAGCTGCGCGAGAAGTTGCAGGAATTGCGCGCCATGGGCCTGCCGCTGCCGGCCGATCTGGTCGCGTTGGAAAGGCGCCTGGACGATGATTTCTATGCGGAAGGCAGCTGAGCACCCACACTACCACCCTTAAGTTCACCTGTGCCCCCTTCGTTGCGGAACGCCGGTCTGATTTTTCCGTTTGTCCCGTACCTGGCCTTGACTGACCATGGCCAAACCAACCCTGGAGGACGGTATGATCCGGTTTGCCAGTCTTGCGGGAGTTGCCATTCTCGTCGCCACCGCAGCGCTTGCGGACCAGCCGGTGTTGACCGGCAGCAAGGCTTTCGGCGACTGGAAGGCCGACCGTCCGGGAGTGCGCCGGCTGATCAAGCCGCAGGACCTGCCGGCGCCCTACCGCACCCGCTCGTCATCGAACGGCCCGGGCGTTGGCGATCGTCCCGAAGGGGTCAAGCCGCTTCTACCGCCCGGCTTCTCCATCGAACTCGTTGCTTCCGGCATCGACAATCCACGCGTCGTACGCGTGGCACCCAATGGCGACCTGTTTGTCGCCGACAGCAAGGCCAACCAGATCCGCGTCTATCGCCTCGCCGATGGCGGCGCGAGGCCGGCGCAGCAAGCCATTTTCGCTGAAGGGTTGACCCGGCCCTATGGCATCGCCTTCTACCCGTCGGGCGACAGGCCGCAATGGGTCTATGTCGCCAACAGCAACAGCGTCGTGCGCTTCGCTTACCGCGACGGTGACCTGAAGGCGCAGGGCAAGCCGGAAACCATCGTCCCGGACATCCCCTCCAGCCATCACTGGACGCGCGACATCATCTTTTCGCCTGATGGCAAGACGCTCTACCTGTCGGTCGGATCGGGCTCCAACGTCGCCGAGGACATCGGCGCCGAGCCGGAAGGCGGGCTCGCGCAATGGGCGGCGTCGGCACCGCTCGGCGCGAGCTGGGGATCGGAGGAAGGGCGCGCCGACGTTCTGGCCTTCGATCCGGACGGCAGGAACCGGCGCAGCTTCGCCACCGGCCTGCGCAACTGCTCCGGCATGACGGTGCAGCCTCAGACAGGCGCGCTCTGGTGCGTCGTCAACGAGCGCGACGGGCTCGGCGACAACGTGCCATTCGAATATGCGACGACGGTCAGGCAAGGCGGCTTCTATGGCTGGCCCTGGTATTACATCGGCGCCAACGAGGACCCGCGCCACAAGGGCGCGCGCCCCGACCTTGCTGGCAAGGTCACTGTTCCCGACGTGCTGATGCAGGCGCATTCGGCGCCGCTCAGCATCGCCTTCTATGACAAAAAGAGCTTCCCGGCCGAGTATCAGGGCGATGCCTTCGTCGCCCTGCACGGCTCCTGGAACCGCGGCGTGCGCACCGGCTACAAGGTGGTGCGGCTGAAATTTGAGGATGGCAAGCCGACCGGCGCGTATGAGGATTTCGCCACCGGCTTCGTCATCTCCGACGACGATGTCTGGGGCCGGCCGGTCGGCGTCACTGTCGCGAAGGACGGCGCGCTGATCCTCACCGAGGACGGCAACGGCACCATCTGGCGCGTCACCTATGGCGACGGCCGGTCCTGATTGAGCCGGCCTGGGGAATCCTGTTGGGGCCGCCTCGGGTTGACCCGGCGAGATCTGGTGCAATCGAATCCAGTCCTCAGGAAATTCAATTCCATTCGGATGTATGCGACAAGGCGCACTCATCTGGACCGAAAGCCATGACGCTCACCGGATTTGTCGCTTACAGCGCCGCCCTCGGCATCGCCGCTGCCATTCCGGGCCCCGGCGTCACCGCGCTTGTGGCGCGGGCGCTGGGTTCCGGCTTCCGTTCGTCGCTGGCGATGTCGTTTGGCCTGATCCTCGGCGATCTCACCTATCTCACCGCCGTCATGCTCGGTCTTGCCTTCGTCGCGCAGACTTTCGGCATGGTTTTTCTCGCCATCAAATGGGCCGGCGTCGCCTATCTCGCTTTCCTCGGCTGGCGCTTCTGGACCAGCGGCATCACGCCGGAGACTGTCGAGGCGCGAAAGGGCAAGGGCGGGCTCGTCGCCTCCTTCCTTGCCGGCCTCACGGTGACGCTCGGCAATCCGAAGACGATGATCTTCTACCTCGCCATCACGCCGACCATCGTCGACCTGAAGACGATCACGCTGGCCGACTATGGCATCCTCGTCGCGCTCACCGTCATTGTCCTCTTGGTCGTGCTGGTGCCCTATCTGGCGCTCGCTGCGAAGGCGCGCTGGTTCCTGAAGTCGCCGCGCGCGCTGAGGGCGCTGAACCGCACGGCCGCCGGCTTCATGGTCGGCGCGGCGGCGGCGATCGCGGCCAGGCAATAGAGCACCCGTCTCATCGCGCTTCCGTTTCGGCCAAACCATTCCGGAAACAAGCCGATCCGGAAAATGCTTTTCCGGGGCGGCAGCGTTTTCAGCACGCGCGCCACTCGGATATTTTCGACCGGCAGCCTATCTTGCGCGGCTGAAAGCCCTATTCTGTCGCTGATGCAATTGCCTGTCCTGGGAGCGAAACAATGAACAAGCCCGTCACCTCCGCGCGCGTGCCCGGCCGCGGCCGCGTCTTCAATTCGATCACCGAGACGATCGGCGACACCCCCCTGGTGCGGCTCGACAAGTTCGCGAAGGAAAAGGGCGTCGTCGCCAATCTCTTGGCCAAGCTCGAATTCTTCAACCCGATCGCCTCGGTCAAGGACCGTATCGGCGTTGCCATGATCGAGGCGCTGGAAGCCTCTGGCAGGATCGCCCCCGGCAGGACGACGCTGATCGAGCCGACCTCCGGCAACACCGGCATTGCGCTCGCCTTCGCCGCCGCCGCCAAGGGCTACAAGCTGATCCTGACCATGCCGGAGACGATGTCGGTCGAGCGGCGCAAGATGCTGGCGCTGCTCGGCGCCGAGCTGGTGCTGACCGAAGGTCCCAAGGGCATGAAGGGCGCCATCGCCAAGGCCGACGAGCTTGCCGCCACCTTGCCCGACGCCATCATCCCGCAGCAGTTCGAGAATCCGGCCAACCCCGAGATCCACCGCCGCACCACGGCCGAGGAGATCTGGAACGACACCCAGGGCGAGGTCGACATCTTCGTCGCCGGCATCGGCACCGGCGGCACCATCACCGGCGTCGGCCAGGTGCTGAAGAAGCGCAAGCCCTCGCTGCATGTCGTCGCCGTCGAGCCGGAGGCTTCGCCGGTGCTGTCCGGCGGCCAGCCCGGCCCGCACAAGATCCAGGGCATCGGCGCCGGCTTCGCGCCGAAGATCCTCGACACCACGATCTATGACGAGATTGTCAGGGTCTCCAACGAGGATTCCGTCGCCAATGCGCGGCTTGTCGCCCGCCTCGAAGGCGTGCCGGTCGGCATCTCGTCGGGCGCCGCGCTGCAGGCGGCGATCGTCGTCGGCTCGCGGCCAGAGAACAAGGGCAAGACCCTGGTCGTCGTCATCCCGTCCTTCGCCGAACGCTACCTGTCGACCATCCTGTTCGACGGGCTGGGGGCGTAAGCCTCCTCAATGAACGGTCGCGGGACGCTGGACCGCTGAAAAAACCCGTGTGGCGTCCGCGCCGCGCTTGAGCGCGGCACCGCTTCCAGTGCAAACCTCCACCGGCCCCGCGCGGGCGGTTGGGAGGGATTTGATGTACAGACTTTACACACGCCCCGGCAGCGGCGGCTTCGTCGTCGAGGCGGCGCTTGCCCTGGCCGGCGCGCCGTTTGACCAGATCGACGTGCCGAAGAAGGACCCGCCCGACCAGGCCTTCCTCGACATCAGCCCGTTGAACCAGGTGCCGGTGCTGACCTTGCCGGACGGCCGATCGATCACCGAGTCGGCGGCGATCTGCATCCTGCTCGCCGAGCGCCATCCGGAAGCCGGGCTGGCGCCGGCGGCGGGTTCGCCCGGCCGCGCCGACTTCCTGCGCTGGATGGCCTTCATGTCGTCGGTCCTCTACCCGGCGGGGCTGCGCTACTATTATGCCCATCGCTACACCGTGACGCCGGACGGCGTGGAGGCGGTGAAACAGGCCGCGCTGAACGAGACGGAGCGCGGCTTTGCCATCCTCGACAAGGCCCTCGCCGGCCGCGACTGGCTGGTGGGCGAGCAGCTATCGCTGGCCGACATCTACCTGATCATGCTGGTGGCCTGGCATCCCGAGATCGGCAAGGTCGCCGCTGCCTGGCCCGATATCGAGCGCCTGTGGGCCAGGCTGCGCGATCATGAGCTGATCCACAAACTGAATGCCGCCCACGCGATGTGGTGAGCGGCCTCTTAACCAGGTGCCGGGAAAAGGCCATCATAGCAGGCCGGAACCTTGTCCTGGAGAGAGCCCATCGAGCAGGAAGCCGAGGCCTTTCCGGAAAGCACCATCCCAAATGGAAGAGATGGGAGTTGGCTGGCGACGCTCTAATCGCGCCGCGGCCTAGTTGCTGCCCGCTGTGAGCTTCGCCCGCTTTTCCTGCAGGAAGCGGCGCACGGCCGGGTCCCGTTCGAGGCCGATCGCGCGGTCGTAAGCCTCGGCCGCCAATCCGGTCGTGCCGAGCCTCGCCAGCAGGCCGGCGCGGGCAGCCCAGTAGGGCTGATAGTCATCCAGCCGCTTGTCGTCACCCAGCACGTAAAGCGCTGCCAACCCGGCCGCAGCGCCCTCATCCTCGGCGATCGCCACGGCGCGGTTGATCGCCACAACAGGCGAGCCGGCGAGGGCCAGCAGCGCGTCGTAAAGCTGGCGGATCGCTGCCCAGTCGGTGCGGCCGCCGCGCCGCCGCGCCGTGTGGGCCGATTGCACGGCCGCCTCCAGCTGGTAGCGGCCGATGATCCCCTTGGCGGCGGCACGTTCGAGCAGGTCTTCCGCCTCGTCGATCAACGTGTCGTCCCAGAGCGCGGTGTCCTGCTCGGCAAGCGGCACAAAGTCACCTTCCGGGCTGCGTCGCGCCGCCCGCCGCGCTTCGGCAAACAGCATCAGCGCCAACAGCCCTACCGCCTCCGGCTCGTCCGGCATCAGCGAGGCCACCAGCCGGCCGAGCCAGATGCCCTCGGTGGCGAGGTTGCGGCGCCGCGTCTCGGTGCCGGCAGGATCGGTCCAGCCTTCGGCGAAGGCGGCGTAGATCGCCTCCAGCACCGCGTCCAGCCGCTCGCCGAGCTTGGCCCGCTCCGGCACCCGGAACGGAATGCCGATCTCGCGGATCCGGGTCTTGGCGCGCACCAGGCGCTGGCCCATCGTCGCCGGCGAGACCAGGAAGGCCGAAGCGATGGTCGCCGCGTCGAAGCCAAGGATGGTCTGCAGGATCAGCGGCGCGCGCACGCTGGCCTCGATCGCCGGATGGGCGCAGGCAAACATCAGCCGCAACCGTTCGTCCGGCAGCTCTTCGTCGGTCATGCGGGCCTCCACCTCCTCGGCGATCAGCTTGAGATGATCGCGCGCCGCCTCGCCGGTTTGCCGCCGCCGCACCGCATCGACGCCCCGTCGGCGCGCCACCGCGAGCAGCCAGGCGTCCGGCTTTTCGGGCACGCCGGTCTGCGGCCAGCGCTCGAGCGCCGCCGCGAAGGCATCCGCCAGCGCGTCCTCGGCGCCGGCGACATCGCGCGTGCGCGCCGCGAGAAAGGCGACCAGCTTGCCGTAGCTTTGCCGGGCGGCCGCTTCCGCCGCCGCCCGCGCGATCTCCGGTCGATTGTCCATCACTGGGTCAATTCGCGGAGGGATAGTCGCTCATTTCCCAGATCGGTCGCACCTCGATCGTGCCGGCGCTGGCGCCCGGGCAGCGCGCCGCCCAGGCGATGGCCGCGTCGGCGTCCTCGGCCTCGATCATGTAGAAGCCGGCGAGCTGCTCCTTGGTGTCGGCATAGGGGCCGTCGAGCACATTGGTCTTGCCGTCGGACGTGCGCACCGCCGTTGCGGATTGCGTCGGCCGCAGCCGGTCGCCGGCGAGCCAGGCGCCGGATTTCTTCAACGCCTCGGTATAGGCGCCATAGGCGGCGCTGATCTCGTAGGTCTTCTCGCTCGGCGCGGTCGCCATCGCGGCTTCGTTCGCGTAGATCAAAAGCATGTATCGCATGGTCTTCTCCCGTTTTCTCGAAGGCCGCGTCATCGCCGGCCTGACCAATGTCGCCTGGGCCAGGCGGATTTCGACAGGTGCTGCGAAAATCTTTCGACCCGCGCGGCGCCTTGCGCAAGCGGGCGGCGATGATCCGTGAATTTGCGAGGATTGTCGGGAGGCCGAATCTCGCCGCCGGCCAGGCTCCGACCAGCCCTGGCGGGATTCTAGCCGATCAGCCGCTCCCGCAGTTCCGGCGACGGGATCTCGCAGCTGCCCGTCCTGCCGAACAG
>NZ_RZOJ01000161.1:0-12020 GCF_003998845.1 Mesorhizobium sp. M4A.F.Ca.ET.022.05.2.1
GCTCCAGATAACCGGTGATCGCCATCGGCACATAGCCGACATTGCCGTGGCCGTCGCTGTCGGTCCAATGCCGGTCCGTCATCAAAAGATCGGGCAGCAGCGAAACCTTACCGTTCAGGAGCTTCGAGGCGTGGCGGTCGCAGAGCAGGCAGACGTCGGCCCAGATCGCTGCCAGATCGTCGAGCGCAGGCGTGGCCATCGCATTATGATAGCCGCCGGTGCTGATGCAGCGCCCGAGCGGATACGCCTCGTCCGGCGGTACATAGACCGGATTGTCCGAGATCGACGCCAGCGACACGGTCGCCGCCCGTTCCGCGCCGGACAGCGCGCGATGCGCCTGGCCAAGCACGCGCGGCACGATGCGGTAGCTGACCGGCGCCTGATAGTTGCGCCGTCCGTCGCCGGCGCCGGCGAGATATTCCCTCAAACCTTGCAGCGCTGCCGCCTCGTGTTCGTCGCCCCAAAGCCCGTCGAGTGCGGCGTCGTAATGTTCGAGCGGTGCGCGAAAGGCTTCGATCGACAGCGCAAACACCTTGTGCGCGAGGCCGATGCGGCGGCGCGCCGCGAGCGCGGCGTCCGCCACCAGCGCCGCCGCGCAGGGCGAGCCGTTGATCAGCGATCCCCGCTCCTTGACCTCCAGGTCGAAGCGCGTCGAAAGCCCGGCGAACAGCGGATAGAGAGCCAGGATCTCGCCGGCGCCGCCCTGGCCCTGCGACGGCACGATCGGCATCGGCCCGCCGTCCAGCATGGCGGCAACAGCTTGCGCGATGCGCGGCGAGGTGGCGGCATTGCCTTCAATGAAGTTGGTGAGACGGGCAAGCACGATCGCCCTGACCACGCGCTCCGGCAGCGGCTCGCCGAAAGAGGTCGCGGCAGCGAACGCCTTGATGCGCGCATGGCGTTCGCGCTCGTCACGCTCGAGCTTGCGGCTCGCCAGTTCGCCCATCGCCGTGGTGACGCCATAGATGATCGGTGCGGGATCCGTCTCGATGAGACGCAGAAACGAGGCGCGGCATTCCTCGATCCGACGCAAAGCCTTGTCGCTAATCCGCACCGGCTCCTTCCGCCAGGCGACACGAAAGACCGCATCGAGGTTGATGTCTCCGCGCGCCGTCAGTTCAATTGTCATGCTTCACACTGCTCGGACGGGAGATCCAAGGTTTTCGCGAGATGCGCACGGGTGCGGCCGCCCCTAGTAGAGCGGCTCCTCGAACAGCGTCTTGTCGCCATCCATCAACGCCTTGACCTGCGGTGTCCCGTTTGCGGCGATGGCGACACGGACGGCGAACGGCCGCACCCGCATGTCGTTCTGGATCGCCATGCCCTCGCCTTCCGGCAGATAGAAGCGCTCGATGCCGTAGTCCGGCGCGATCGTCGCTTCGGGCTCGCGCAGGTCCCAGCCATCGGCCACCTGCCCGACGATGTCGACCTCGTCGGAGGCCGCAGGCATCGGTGCGGCATCAAACCAGGCTGCGCTCGGCTGCCAATAGCCTTCGACGCCCTGCTTCAACCTGACGACGAGCTCTGAGTCGTTGCTGGTGAACTTGCCGGGCGGAATGTTGGCGATCAGCTTCACTGGGATGCGCGAGATCTCGTAGCCCAGCACGATATAGTCGCCGCGCAGAAGATCGCGCGGATCGATCGGCTCGACCTTCAGGAGGACCTCCTTGCCATCCCGCAGGATTGCGGCCCTGCCGACGATGATCCATCCGAGGAAGCCGATCTGGACGAGCGCCAGCAGCAGCGCCGAGATGATCAGTCTTTTGCCGGTCATGCCTTGGCTCCTTCGGTGGTCGGCGCGTTCATGCGTTTTTCGACGCGGATGATGACCAGCGCCATTATGCCGAGCAGCACTGCAGCGGCCAGGAAGAAGCCGGCGGTGCCAAGCATCGACTGCAACATCACCACATAGATGATGGCGAGCTCAAAGGCGAAGCCGGCATAGGCGACCCAGCGCAGGCCCCTGCTCTCGCGGCCACCCAGCATGATCGCCGCGACAATGGCGGCAAGCGCGACCGCCGAGGCAATGGCGAAGGCGCCATTGTAGCTCGCCTCGTCGGCCAGTTCGAACTGGATCATCGCCATGCCGGTGAGGAAGCCGATCAGCGCGTGCAGGGGCAGCCGGCCGCCAAGCTGCACGATTCTGTCGACCGGTGCGGCGGCGAAGACCGCGGCGGCAAAAAGTAGCGCCGAAACGAACGTCAGCGGAACGGAGACCTGCAGCGTGTTGTGATCCATTGACAGCAGCACGAGATAGAAGAGGACCGACAGAATGATCAGATGCCGCGCCGCCCGGCTGCGGGTCCAGAACGAAATCGCGAACAGCACCAGCGCAATGGCTGCGAAGAGATGGGGAAATTCCGAGCGCCGGAAAAAACCGCCCCATTTGAGAAGCAGCCAGGCGTCGGCGATGCCGAGGGAGGCGACGGTGAGCGGGTTCGAGCGCAACGCGACCGCCGCCAAGGCCGTGCCGGCTCCCCATGTGAGCAGCGCCGAGGCCTCGTCGCCTGTCAGGTGGTACATCTGGCCGATCAGCGCGATCGAACCGCCGAAAGCGGCCGCCGCCACGATCCACAGCGCCTCGCCGATTGCCCCATGGTCGCGTGTCTTCAGCACCGCGCCGCCGACGTAGCCGGCGACGATGACGGCGAACAGCGCCGCGACGCGAACGAGCCGTGGGATGGCTTCCCAATTGGCGGCGACGAAGATCAGGATAGCGGCACCGAACAAAAGCGCCGCCATCATCGCCAGGATCGACCCGAAGCTCAGCGACCTCCGCTCATTGGCTTCGACATCGCGCGTCAACGCCTCGGCTGTCGGCGTATCGATCAGCCCAGCCTGCCGCCATCGGGCGATGTCGGACCTGACCCGCGACGCATAACTCGCCATGCCTTCCCCCTGCCCTCGATCTTTTTCCAGCCCACACGGTCAAACCGTTGACACCACGGCATTTTCGGATTCGGGCTTCTTTATGTCGAAGCCGTGAATGGCCGTTAGTGTTGCATTGCACAATTTGCATTGCTGCCATGCGCCAATGGCACTTTTAAATCGATATGACCCCACCTATTTTCTGTTCGTACACAAACGGAATGACCCGAACGAAAGACGAAACGAGCACTACCATGAACCTGATCCGCAACTACCGCAACTGGCGCCGCTACCGGGACACCGTCTCCGAGCTGAGCCGCCTGTCGAACCGTGAACTGACCGACCTCGGCATCAGCCGCAGCGACATCCACTACGTCGCTCGCAAGGCGGTCTAATCCGCTTCGGGCCGCGAATGGTCCGAACCAGTTTTGAAGAAGAGAACGACAATGAACCTGATCCGCAACTATCGTAACTGGCGCGTTTATCGCGAGACGGTTACCGAGCTGGGTCGTCTGTCGAATCGCCAGCTCCATGATCTCGGCATCGTCCGTGACGAGATCAAGATGGTCGCCCGCAAGGCGGTCTAAGTACAAGAATTTCGCCAGGGTCGACCTCCTCCCCGACCCTGACGGATACGGCCAACCCTTACCTCCTCCCAAGGGTTGACCACTGAAACGGCGCCCGCCGGACCTCCTCCCCCGGCGGGCGTTGTTCCCGAAGCGAACATTGTTCGTCTTTCGAAGCGAATGCAGTTCGTCTTCCAAAGGTTTCGCCCCTTTTCAAACGGCGAAAGGAATTTCGTCAGAGCCGACCTCCTCCCCGGCGATGACGAATACGGTCGATCTTCACCTCCTCCCGAGGATCGACCCCCAAAACGACACCCGCCGGACCTCCTCCCCCGGCGGGTGTTGTGTTTCTGAGGCCGGCTTTGCCGCCCTTCGGCCCTTTCCTGTCCTTCGCGCCAATTGCAATCGCGGCGACAAGCGATTATTCCGGCGCCCATGAGCAAAAATCCCGTTCACGTCATCGGCGGCGGCCTCGCCGGCTCCGAAGCCGCCTGGCAGATCGCTGAGGCCGGCGTTCCGGTCGTGCTGCATGAGATGCGGCCCGTCCGCGGCACCGATGCGCACAAGACCGATGGTCTGGCCGAGCTCGTCTGCTCCAACTCCTTCCGTTCCGACGATGCCGAAACCAACGCGGTCGGCCTGTTGCATGCCGAAATGCGGCTTGCCGGTTCGCTGATCATGAGCGCGGGCGACGCGAACCAGGTGCCGGCCGGCGGCGCGCTGGCCGTCGACCGCGACGGCTTTTCCGAGGCGGTGACCCGAAAGATCGAAGCGCATCCGCTGATCACCATCCAGCGCGAGGAAGTGCCCGGCCTGCCGCCGGCGGACTGGGACCAGGCGATCATCGCCACCGGCCCGCTGACCGCACCTTCGCTGGCCCAATCGATCGCGCAGGCCACTGGCGCCGATGCGCTCGCCTTCTTCGATGCGATCGCGCCGATCGTGCATTTCGACACGATCGACATGGACACCTGCTGGTTCCAGTCGCGCTACGACAAGGTCGGCCCCGGCGGCACCGGCAAGGACTACATCAACTGCCCGATGGACAAGGACCAGTATCTCGCCTTCGTCCAGGCGCTGGTCGACGGCCAGAAGACCGAGTTCAAAGAATGGGAAGGCACGCCCTATTTCGACGGTTGCCTGCCGATCGAGGTGATGGCTGAACGCGGCGTCGAGACGCTGCGCCACGGACCGATGAAGCCGATGGGGCTGACCAACGTCCACAATCCATCGGTGAAGGCGTACGCCGTCGTCCAGCTGCGCCAGGACAATGCACTGGGCACGCTCTACAATATGGTCGGCTTCCAGACCAAGCTGAAGCATGCCGAGCAGGTGCGCGTGTTCCGCACCATTCCCGGCCTGGAAAACGCCGATTTCGCCCGCCTCGGCGGCCTGCACCGCAACACCTACATCAACTCGCCGACCCTGCTTGACGCTTCGCTGCAGCTTAAATCGCGGCCAGGCCTGCGCTTTGCCGGCCAGATCACCGGCTGCGAAGGCTATGTCGAAAGCGCGGCCATCGGCCTGCTCGCCGGCCGCTTCGCCGCCGCCGAGCGTCTCGGCCATGCGCCATCGTTGCCGCCACTCACCACCGCCTTCGGCGCCCTGCTCAACCACATCACCGGCGGCCACCTCGTTTCCGACGACGAACCGGGCAAACGCTCCTTCCAGCCGATGAACGTCAATTTCGGCCTTTTCCCGCCGGTGGAAGCGCCGAAGATCGAAGGCAAACGCCTGCGCGGCAAGGACAAGACGGTCGCCAAGCGCCACGCGATCACGGGGCGCGCGCTGGCCGATTGCCGCCAATGGCTGGGCCTGCCGGCGCAGGCAGAGGCGGCTGAATAGCTACTCCGCAGGCTCCGCGTTCGCAGTCGGCAAGCCCGGCTTGCCCGCATCGCCCGGATTTCGCCTGACATAGGCCGCCTTCAGCGTCTCCGACGTCTCGCGCGAACCGTCATGGCTCCAGCCGGGCGGCCGGACGAGATAGTTCAGGCGCTGGCGCAGCGTCAGCCCTGGCATCAGCGCATCCTTGAACATGCCGATCCATTCGTGGAAGGCCACTTTCAGCGGATTGAAGGTGCCGATGTTCTTGACGATGCCGTAGCGTGGCCGGTCCTCCTCCAGTTCCTCGACGAAGGTGCCGAACATGCGATCCCAGATGATCAGCGTGCCGGCATAATTGGCATCGAGATAGCGCGGATTGGTGGCGTGGTGGACGCGGTGATGCGAGGGCGTGTTGAAGATGAATTCGAACCAGCCCCACATCTTGCCGATCGTCTCGGTGTGGATCCAGAACTGCCAGACGAGGTTGAAGCCGAAGACGAAGGCGATCACCGCCGGATGGAAGCCGAGCAGCACCAGCGGCGCCTGCAGCACGAACATGAAGGTGAAAAGCCCGGTCCAGCTTTGCCTCAGCGCCGTCGAGAGATTGTAGTGCTGGCTGGAATGGTGATTGACATGCTCGGCCCACACCCAGCGCACCCGGTGCGCGATGCGGTGGTAGACATAGTAGCGCAAATCGTCGAGCAGGAAGGCGGCGAGGAACACCCAGACCGACAGGCCGAGATTGAAGAAGCGGAACTGCCAGAGCCACAGCAGCGCCCAGTAGGAGACGACGCCGAGCAACAGGCCGGCCACGACATTGCCGGTCCCCATCATAAGGCTGGTCAGCGTGTCGCGCGTCTCGAACGATCCCTTGGCGCGGCCGGTGCGCACCAGCCACAATTCGATCAGGATGGCGGCGACAAAGAACGGGATGGCGAGTTGGGTGACCTGCGGGAAATTGTAATCGTCCATCACGCGGCCTCCCGGTTCCGATCATGGTCTTGCAAGGCCGCCGCCACCGCCCTGGCGTCGGCCTCGTCGGCAAAGACAAAGCGCCCGCCCTTCCAGGTGAAGTCGTTGAGCCTGATGGAGATCGACCGCGGGTCGTCTGCGGTCAGGGCCAGGATATCGCGCGGCGTGACGATGCGCGTCAGGAAGCAATCGCCGATGCTGCTGACGATGCCGGTGCGCGCCGGCCCAAGCTCGAGAAACGCCGCCCGCCGATCCGCCGTTAAACGCACCCTCGCCACCATTTCGTCCGGAAAGTCCTCGGCGAAGCGTTGAAGCGCCCGATCCGCGCCGGCAAGCATCGTGGTAGTAGTGCCGCCGGTGAAATGTACGGCCGCGACCGACAGCGCGATGCCAAACACGACAAGGACGACTAGAACAGGCAGGCTCATGGAAAGGCGTCTCCTCCGGCGGCTCACGCTTCTTCGACGCGAGTCCGACAGGCAGAACCCCTAGCACGATTGACGTTTACGTCAAAGGGGCGTCCAGCCCCGGCTGGCATGACGCAGGAGCAGCCAATGCTTGCGCAAGGTGGAAAGCTTTGCTGCACCGCCGAGCGGCGATTGCTCAGTCTTCTCCATCCTGCCGAGATAGGCACGCGTCAGCGCGAGCGGCAGGAATGCGGGGCGCAGCGAAGCCGGCAGCGCGGCGGCGCCGCGCTCGAAAGCATTGAGATGCTCGCGCGCCAGCGCGATCATCGCCGCCACTGCGCGTTGCGCGCCGGGGCCGCCCTCCCCTTTGACGAACTCTTCCGATGATGAGCCGGCCGCTGCGAGGATGTCCGCAGGCACAAAACATTGGCCACGCCTCCGGTGCAGCGGCAACAGCAGCAAAAGACCGGTGATCGCTTGCGCACAACCCGCCCTCCCCGCCAGGTCGGCAAAACGCGGTGCCTCCTGGGGATCGAGCATCATCGCCGCAAGCTGGATGAGTGCCGCGGCGGTCTCGCCACAATAGCCTTCGAGATCGGTGCGCGACGGCATCGGATCATCGTAGAGGTCGAAGATGCGCGCTTCGAGCATGTTGTCGAAGGCTGTCTTCGGCAGTCGATTGGCGGAAATCGTCGCCCTCAGTGCGTCAGCGATCGGGTGACCGGTCTCTGCGTCGGTCTCTGCCGCGATGACATCGCGCCACCATTGCAGCCGTACCTCGCCGGGCAGCGGCTCGTGGATACGGTCGCGCACGGACGCGATCTCTGCATTGAAGGCATAGAGCGAAAACAGCGCGTCGCGCTTGTCGGCGGGCGCGTAGAGCGCGCTGAGATAACGGTCATGGTCGGAAGCGCGCACCGCATCCATGACGATGTTGGCGGTATCGGCCACGTCAGTCGACGGCAATCAGCGCCGCGGCCACGGCGCGGTCTTCGGCGAGCAGGACATTGTAGGTCCGCACCGCCGCGCCGGTCGACATCGGATCGGCGGCGATGCCGGCCTCTTTCAATGCCGCGCGCAGCGCCGTAGGCAGCGGCCGCAGATCCTTGCCGGTGCCGACCAGCACGATCTCGACCTTGCCGGCCTCGGCGAGCAGCTTGCTGAAGTCCGCCACCGTCAACGCCAGCGGATCGGCCGGCTCCCAGCCATGGATGCCGGACGGCAGGCAGAGCAGCGAGCCGCGATGCGACATATCGGCGAAGCGGAAGCCGCCATTGCCATAGGCCTCGATCGGCGCCCGGCCGGGGAAATGCGCCTCGCGGATGACGATGCCCTTGGCCACGGCCGCGGCGTCAGGTCGCCACGGCCTTGCCGTTCACCGGCTTCTCCTCGTCGGCGGCCGTGGCCTGCGGCCGCAACTTGAACAGGATCAGCAGCGGCGCGGCGATGAAGATCGACGAATAGGTGCCGAACACCACGCCGAACAGCATCGCCATGGTGAACGAACGGATCACCTCGCCGCCGAACAGCACCAGCGCCAGCAGTGCCAGGATCGTGGTCACCGAGGTCAGCGTCGTTCTCGACAGGGTCTCGTTGATGGCGTTGTTCAACAGCTGCGGCAGCGGCATCTTCTTGTATTTTCGAAGATCCTCGCGGACGCGGTCGTAGACGACGATGGTGTCGTTCAGCGAATAACCGATGATGGTCAGGATTGCCGCCAGCGACGACTGGTTGAATTCCAGCCCGGTGATGACGAAGAAGCCGATCGTCATGACCACATCGTGGATCGTGGCGATGATGGCGCCGACAGCGAACTGCCATTCGAAACGGAACCAGACATAGATCAGGATGCCGACCAGCGCGATCAGCATGGCGATCGTGCCCTGCTTGGCGAGTTCGCCCGAAACCGTCGGTCCCACCACTTCGACGCGGCGGAAATCATACTGGTCCTGCAATTCGCCGCGCACCTTGTCGATGACGGTCTGCTCGGCGTTCTCGCCGCCGTCCTGGGTGCCGACGCGGATCAGCACGTCGTTCGGCTCGCCGAACTGCTGCACCTGCACTTCGCCGATGTTGAGCTCCGTGAGCCTGCCGCGGATGTCGGCGAGATCGGCATTGCCGGTCTTGGCCTGCACCTCAATCAGCGAGCCGCCCTTGAAGTCGATGCCGTAATTGATGTCGACGGTCATGAACAGCACGACCGACAGGATCGACAGCAGGCTGGACAGCGCGAAGGTCCAACGGCGGATACCCATGAACGGAATCTTCGTACCCGGCGGAATGAAGGTCACCGGCGCCTTCGGCAGTTCCTTCGGCCGGGCGCGGCGCAGCCAGATCGACACCAGCAGCCTGGTGAAGGTGAAGGCGGTGAAGACCGTGGTCAGGATGCCGATGGCGTAGGTGATGGCAAAACCCTTCACCGGGCCGGTGCCGAGGTAGAACAGCACCACTGTCGCGATCAGCGACGTGACGTTGGAATCGACGATGGTCGCCAGCGCCTTGGTGAAGCCGGTATCGATCGCCTGGATCACCGAGCGGCCGTTGCGCCGCTCCTCGCGGATACGCTCGTAGATCAGCACGTTGGAATCGACCGCCATGCCGATGGTCAGCACGATACCGGCGATACCAGGCAAGGTCAGCGTCGCGCCGAGCAGCGACAACAGCCCGACGATCATCGCCACATGCACCGCGAGCGCGATATTGGCGAGGAAGCCGAGGAAGCCGTAAGCGACGAACATGAAGGCGACGACGAGGATCGAGCCGATGATGCCGGCGACCTTGCCGGCATGGATGGAATCCTGTCCCAGGCCCGGACCCACCGTGCGCTCCTCGATCACGGTCAGCGTCGCCGGCAGCGCGCCTGCGCGCAGCAGCACGGCGAGGTCGTTGGCGCTCTGAGCGGTGAAATTGCCGGAGATCTGACCGGTGCCGCCGAGGATCGGCTCACGGATCTGCGGCGCCGAGATCACCTGGTTGTCGAGGATGATGGCGAACAGCTTGCCGACATTTTGCGCCGTCGCCTGGCCGAAGCGAGTGGCTCCCTTGGAATCGAAACGGAAGGAAACGACAGGCTCGTTGTTCTGCGAATTGTAGGTCGCCTGCGCGTCGACGAGATTCTCGCCCGAAACGATGACGCGGTTTTCGATCAGATAGGGTACCGGCGGATCGTCCTGCGAATAGAGGATCGAGGAGCCTGCCGGCGGACGGCCGTTGAGCGCGTCCTGCACCGGCATCGACTGGTCGACCATCTGGAATGTCAGCTTGGCGGTCTGGCCAAGGATTTCCTTCAGCCTTTGCGGGTCCTGCAAGCCCGGCACCTGGACAAGAATACGGTCGTCGCCCTGCCGCTGCACGATCGGTTCGGTGGTGCCGAGTTCGTTGACGCGCCGTTCGACGACCTCGATCGACTGCGTCAGCGCCGTCGAGGTGCGGTATTTGATGCCGGCGTCGGTGACGGTGAACTTGAGCAGGCCCGGCTCGGAATCGTCCAGCGTCATCTCCTGGACGGAGCCGCCGGTGAACAGCCCCGCCGCCACCGGGTCGGTCAGCGGCTTCAGCACCTTCTTGGCGGCGTCGATCTGGCTGGGATCGGTGATGCGGACCTGCACCGTGCGCCCGGATCCGGACAGGCCGGTATAGTTGATCTTGGGGTTGGCGTCGCGCAGCAGCGTCCTGATCTCGTCGCGTGACGTCTCCAGTCGATCCTTGATCAGGTCGTTCTGGTTCATCTGAAGCAGGATGTGCGAACCGCCCTGCAGATCGAGACCGAGCGTCATCTGCCGCTTCGGCACCCAACTGGGCAATTGCGCCAATGTGCTGGCGGGGAAGAGATTGGGCGCGGCGAGGACCACTGTGGCGGCCACGGCCAGCCAGATCAGGATCATCTTCAGGCGCGAAAAATAGAGCATTCGTTCTTATCCGTTCAGGCGTACAAGCGGCAGCGTTCCGCCTTCAATTCGGTTATTTCTTGGCATTCTGGTTCGCCACCGGCTCGCCTTTGACGCGCACGTCCGAGATCGTCGAGCGCAGCGCCGTCACCTTGGTGCCGCCGCCGAGGTCGATCTCGAGTTCGTGGTCGTCGATCACCTTGGTCACCTTGCCGACGAAACCGCCGCCGGTCACGACCGTGTCGCCGCGCCGCACCGCCGAGAGCATCTCCTGGCGCTTCTTCAGCTGCGCGCGCTGCGGCCTGATGATCAGAAAATACATGATCACGAAAATCAGGACAAACGGCAAAATGCTGATGAACATGTCTGGCGAGGCGCCGACGCCCTGGGCGTATGCCGGTGTAACGAACATCAAGATACTCCTGGAAGGTGAAAAACCGCCACGAGGCGGCCCCGCGAAATTTGGCCGGAATATAGTCGGTAAAGTTGCCAATGCAACTGCGCCGCCGGGCGAATCCGCTGCTTTTCCGGCCGGTTGGCGCGTGTTAGAGCATGATCGCCGAATGCCGGACGCGGCCCGCGGAAAAGATCATGCTCCGGCAAAAGGTTGGAAGCGGTTCTTATCCCGCCGCGAAAGAGCGGATTTCCGCCGGTGCCGATCCCGAACGCCAGACCAAAAAGACAAGACATGACCGACAGCACCCTTGACGCCCTGAACCAGAAGCTCGACCGCCTGATCGAGGCGGTCACCCGTCTTGCCCCGCCGCCGGTGCCGCAAACCGACCTTGCCGGGGCCGATTGCTTCGTCTGGCAGGCCGATCCCGGCTATCTGGAGCCGGTGCGCAAGGTCAACCGCGTCGACATCGGGCTGATCCGAGGCGTCGACCGGGTGCGCGACATCCTGCTCGACAACACCGAGCGGTTTGCTGCCGGCTATGCCGCCAACAACGTGCTTTTGTGGGGTGCGCGCGGCATGGGAAAATCGTCGCTGGTCAAGGCGGTGCATGCCGCGGTCAACGCTTCCGACGAGCTCGATCGGCCGCTCAAGCTGATCGAGATCCACCGCGAGGACATCGACACGCTGCCGAAGCTGATGGGTTTGCTGAAGGCGGCGCCTTTCCGCTTCATCCTGTTTTGCGATGATCTCTCGTTCGACCACGACGACACCTCCTACAAGTCGCTGAAGGCAGCACTTGAAGGCGGTGTCGAGGGCCGCCCCGCCAACGTCATCTTCTACGCCACCTCGAACCGGCGGCATCTTTTGCCGCGCGACATGATCGACAATGAACGCTCGACCGCCATCAACCCGTCGGAAGCCGTGGAAGAAAAGGTCTCGCTGTCCGATCGCTTCGGCCTCTGGCTCGGCTTCCACAAATGTTCGCAGGACGAATATCTCGACATGATCGACGGCTATGTCCGCCATCACGGCCTGGCCATCGACCCCGATGCGCTGCGCGCCGAGGCGCTGGAATGGGCGACGACGCGCGGCAAAAGAT
>NZ_RZOJ01000162.1:0-11958 GCF_003998845.1 Mesorhizobium sp. M4A.F.Ca.ET.022.05.2.1
ATCTCGCGCACCCGGCTTTCCATCAGCTTTGCCGTCTCCTTGCGGTTCGAGCCCTTGGAGAAGGCAATCGGCTCGCCGAAATGCAGCTCGACATCGAGCGCGCCTTCGGCGAGCAGCACCTTGAGATGCGGCATCAGGTCCTCGTCGCCGATCCAGGCGGCGATCGGCCGGTGGCGGCGGCCGAGCGGCACGCCATGCAGCCTGGTGTAGACGATCGCCACCGGCTGGATGAACACTGCCTCCGTCGCCCCTTCCGAAATCGCCATCGAGGCGGCGCCGAACAGCGTGCTCTTGAAGGGCAAAAGCAGGTTGCCGTCGCCGGTCGAGCCTTCGGCGAACAGCACCATGGCGTCGCCATTGGCCATGCGGCCGGCGATCTCGCTGGCCTGGTCGCCCGAGCTGCGCTTGCGCTCGCGCTCGATGAAGACGGTGCGCTGCAGCTTCGACAGCATGCCGATCATCGGCCAGTTCGCCATGTCGGCGCGGGCGATGAACTTCACGTCGACCCTGGAGCCGAGCACCATGATGTCGGTCCAGGAGATGTGGTTGGACGCGACCAGCAGTGGGCGCCTGGCTGACAGCGCGCCCTTGACGTGGATGCGCAGGCCGAGCGCCCTGGCGATCATCCGGTGCCAGACCCTGAGGATGAGGGTTTCCGGCCACAGCCCGGTCTTCATCGACAGGATCTGCAGCGGCACCAGGACCAGAGAGCCAGCGACGACGAGGCTAAGCGCCAGGAAAATCCTGATTTTCTTGATCATTCGCTCCGGCCCTGACCCGCGCCTTGGCTAGCGAAGATCGCGGCGCATGACAAGCGCGCCGGTCGGGCCGCGCTCGGGGGATCTGTAGTAGTTGGCGCGCTTGCCGACCTCGCGGAAGCCGAGGCGCCGGTAGAGCGCGATGGCCGCGACATTGGTCTCGTCGACCTCGAGGAACAGCGCCTCGGCGCGTTGCGCGTGCAATTCGCGCAGCACCGCGTCCATCAATTGCCAGCCAAGCCCCTGGCGGCGGTGGGAGCGGGCGACGGCTACGGTGAGAATCTCGCCCTCGCCCGCCGCCAGCCGCGCCAGCACGAAGCCGACCGGCGGCTTGCCGCCCTGTCCGGTTTCGCGCGCGGCATAGCCGAACACGGTGTGCTGTTCGAGCAAAGCCGCGAACTCGCCGTCGGTCCACGGCCGCACAAAGTCCTCGTGATGCAGCGCCGAGATCGCCTCGCTGTCGGCAACTGTCAGCGGCTGAAGCGCATAGTCCCTACGGCGCGGCTGAAAGAAGGGAATGCGCATCAACTCTTTTTTCCTTCTGGACCATGATCTTGCCCAAAAACCGGGTTCCACTTTTTGGGATCATGGTCCTGTCTTGGAAGAATGAAGCCGGCCTGCGGCTTGGCATCGGCGCCGCGCAGATAGAGCGGTTTCGGCTTTTCGCCCGCGCCTTTTTCAGCGGCTAGGCGGGCATAGACCGCTATGTCGGCGGTGGCGCCGGTCGGGCCGATGTCGAAAGCGCGCCCGCCCGAGGCGGCGATCTCTTCCGCGGCTGTGCCGGCAAGCACAGCGGACGTCTCCACCGCTATCGCAGTGGCTTGCGCAAGCGTGGCCACCACCGGACCGTAAGTCAATACTAACGCTTTGTCGAAGGCGGCGGCATGGATCTCCTCGCGCCCGGCGTCAAGGGCGGCAAGCACGGCGCGGCCGGGAAAGGATGCGGCCGCTTCCGCAGCCAGGGCTTCGAGCGTGGTCACGCCAATTGCCGGGATCTTCAGCGCCAGCGCCAGGCCGCGCGCCGTAGCGACACCGACGCGCAGGCCGGTGAAGGAACCCGGGCCGACGGAGACGGCAATGGCGTCGAGGCCTGCGTAGCGGGTCTTCGCCGCTTTAAGCGCCGCGTCGATGACCGCCATCAGATGCTCGGCATGACCCTTGCCGAGGTCGAGCACCTGGCGGCCAAGCTCGCTCTCCGCCGCCGTGTCATAGACGCAGGCGGCGCAGAGAGTGGCGGCACAGTCGATGGCAAGCAGCTTCATGGTGGCCAGTTAATGCCTTGGGTCGAAAAAACAATTCCCTGTGCCCGCCACGGCCCGTCCCTGCAAGGGGCAAGCTCGACATTTGTTAAGCGGCTTAACCTCGGCCGGCCGGAAAATGATCCTATTGAGGACAGCGCCGACCAGGGGTCTTGAGATTCAGGCCGCCTGCTCGATGCGCAGCATGTGGTTGTCCCAGATATAGTCGGGCTCGGAGCGCATCGTGCCATTGCCCTCGACGATCTCCCCGGTGCCGGTCGTGGCCATGAAGCCCGAACCGTCAGGCGCCAGGCCGCAGACCTCGACCAGCGCCCTGGTGGCGACGATGCGGCCGCTGGCGGCGTCAATGACGGCGAGCGAATTGCCCTCCGGCGATGTGACGGCGACGGTGCCGGCGGCCGGATTGGCGGCGACCGAGCCGATATAGTTGCGGAAGCCCGCGAGCACATCCTGCGGCACGTCGAGCAACTGTAGGTCCTTGCCGCGCGCCGCGCGACCGATCAGCAGCGGCCGGTCGGTCGCCGGGCCGCGATACTGGCAGCCGAACCAGACCGTGCCGGACTGGTCGCAATCCATGTGCCGGATAGACAGCTGGTGCAGCGCCGAGGGCAATTCGTGCTTTTCGATCAGATCGCCGGTGATGCGGTTGACCAGAACGTAGGACGGCTTCATGGTGGCGATGTTGAGCTCGGCGCGGCCGTAATCCGGATGGGTCTCGATGCCGCCATTGGCGACCGCGATCGTCCGGCCATCGCCGAGCAAAAGCAACTCATGCGGCCCCATGCCGTAGGTCGGGAATTCGCCAACGCGCCCGAAACCTGAGCGCGCGTCATAGACGCCGACGACGCCGGCGGCGTTGTCGAAGTCATTCTCGGTGGCATAGAGCAGCGCGCCGTCGGTCGAGAAGACGCCGTGGCCGAAGAAATGTCGTCCGGTGACGCTTGCGATGGTCAGCGGCTTGTCGCGACGGGTGTGATCGAAAACCACGGCAAAGGTGCCGGGCTGCCGGGCAAAGACCACGGACCGCTTCGAGATCGGATCGAAGGTGACATCGTGGCCACGGTCGGGCAGATCGATCGCATGCAGCACATTGCCTGCCTCGGACAGCACGGCGGCGCCATAGCTGCCGTCGCGCTTGACGAAGGCGGTGGCGAAGACCGCGTCGGCATCAAGCGTCTTTGCCCAGGCCCGCGGCGCCATCCCGGCGATGAAGCCGGCGCCGGCGGCCCGCAGGAAATCGCGGCGGTCGATCAGCGGCGTGCGGGGCAAGATCATCGCTCAGTCCCCATCCAGCGAGGAGAAGCCGGCGGTCAGGCCGAATTCGGCGGTCAGCCTAGTGCCGATCAAGGTCGTCAGGCTCGAGGTGATCAGCGCGAAATGATCAAGCTTGTCTCGCAGCTCCGGATCGGCGAGCGCCTTGTCGATCGGACCGGTGACGGATTTGGCGGTCGCAACACCATTGGCGAGCTGGATGTGGATGGACTCGGCCATCCATTGCGCGTCGGCCGGAAGCGCATCGCCCAGTTTCGAGGCCTCGAACAGCGCGTCGATGCCAGACAGATTGCCAGCCAGGGAATTCGTCGTGTTTTGCGAGCGCCAATAGATCGCCTGCCTGGGCTTGTCGCCGTCCGGCTTGCCGCCCAGGAACCCTTTGAGGCGCACGTCGCGGACCATCTCCAGCTCGTTGATGAAGACGCCGACCAACTCGGTCACCGCTTCGGTGCCGTCGCGGTAGAGCGCGTTCTGCGGTCCCGGGTTGGCCCAGAGCGCGGCAAATCCGTCCGGCTGCTTCCACGCCACATCAACCTCGGCGGCCATCGTTTCGATATTGCCGGCGACGGCCGCGCCGTAGCCGCAGCGATAGGGATCGTCCTTGCCGGCAAGGGCGTCGGCGCCGTCGCCGTAAAGCACGAACTCGAGCGCGCCGAGCCCTTGCATGGCGACGCTCTTGTCCGCCAGTTGCGCCGGATCGGTGGCGGTCGGGTCCTTGCCGGCCAATGCCGCCTGCACCTGCTTCAGGCCGATACCCTTGCGGTCCGGCCAGTAGAGCATGCGCTCCAGCCGGTTGTTCTCCCTGATCGGCCCGAAAGCGATGATTTCAGCCGATGACCAGGCCTCCACCGTGGCCGAGAACTCGACACGCGCCGCCTCGAGGCTGCCTTGCGACGGCGCATTGCACAGCGTCCGCATGGCCTTGGTCAAGCTGCCGGCATGGTCGTGCAGGCTGGCATAGGCAGGGCGGATAAAGCCATCGATCGCCCGCTGGATGACAGCGGAGGCCTTCACCTCGGCCGATGCCGGGGAAACGCCAAACAGCGCCAGGGGAAGGAGGAGAGCAACCGCAAGACGCTTCGACATCACAGGGACTCCAGGAATTTGACCAGCGCATCGCGATCGGCAGCATCGGCGGCGGCAAAGCGGTCGCGCGCCTTCTGCCCCTCGCCGCCATGCCACAGGATCGCCTCGGCGAGGGTGCGGGCGCGCCCGTCATGCAGGAAGAACATATTGCCGTTGACCGTCCCGGTCAGGCCGATGCCCCACAGCGGCGGCGTGCGCCATTCGCTGCCGGTCGCGTCGCCGACAGGCTGTCCATCGGCGAGGCCCGGCCCCATGTCATGCAGCAGGAAGTCGGAATAGGGCCAGATCAACTGGAAGGCCTGCGCCTTGTTGGGCGTGCCGCGCAAGGTGACGAATTTCGGCGTATGGCAGGAAATGCAGCCCATCTCGTAGAACTGCTTCTTGCCTGCCAGCACCTGGCGGTTATCGATGTCACGCCGGGCCGGCACGGCAAGGTTCTGCGAATAGAAGGTGACGAGATCCATGACCGGCGGCGGCGCCTCGACCGGGCCGAGCCGCTGCTGCACGCCGTTCGGCATGGCAAGGCAGGCCTTTTCGGCCTCCGTGCAGTCGCCCCAATGTTTCGGCGCCTCCGGCGTCGAGATGCCGATGTCGCCGGCAAAGGCCTCCGCCGCCTGCTCGCGGATCGACGCGGTCTGCGCCTTCCAGCCGAAGCGGCCCAAAGTCACCTCGCCGCTCAACTCATCACGCACAATATTCGGCCGGCCGAAGATACCGTCGGCGTCGCGATCGTCCCGATCGACATGGGCGAGGATGTCGGCGGGCGCGATCTGCTCGATCAGGCCAAGGCCGATCATCGGCGGCGTCAGGCGCGGCGACAGCGTGGTGCGCGGATCGAGCGGACCGTAGCCGAGGCCGTCGACGGAATAGCCCGGCTTGCGCAGTGAGACCACGGAGCCGCCGGCGAGCGTCACCTTCTCTTCCTGGTAGTCGACGCGCATGCGGCCTTCGCCCTTGAGGCCAGCTACCGCCAGCCCCTGCAGTTGCGAGCCGTAGACCGGATCGGGGAAGTTCAGCAGCTTGTGACCGGCAAGCTCGGCTCTCTCTTGCTCGCTGCTTGCATCGCGCGCCAGGCGCAGGAACATCGAGGTGGTGCCGGCGCCACCTGCCGGCGGGCGGCCGCGGCCGTCCTTCAGATGGCAATTCTGGCAGGCGCGCTCGTTGAACAGCGGCCCAAGCCCGTCCGATGCCTGCGTCGAGGACGGCGAAGACACCCAGTTCTTGCGGAAAAGCGCATTGCCGAGCTTGAAGTTGCCCTCCTCCTCGAAGGTGATGTTGGCGGCGGGCTGGGAGAAGGCGTCGCGGTTGACGTCCCTGCGCGACGTGCCGGCGCCACCCTGCATCAGCTCGAATGGCTCGGGTTTGGAGAAGTCCGCGGTTGGCCTGGTGACGGCGATGACGCGCGCCAGGTCCTTTGGCGTCAGATCGCTGCGCGTGGCGGCAAGGTCTGCGGGCAGCGGGTCTCCAGCCAGCGCTGAAGCGGTGGCCATCACGGAAATGAGAGAAAGCCCGCGAACCAGCCAGGCCAGCGAGCTTTCCCTGGAAGGCGAGGAAGGCGAGCCTTCGGCCCGCCGCGAGCGGCGCAGGAAATCTAGGCGGCGCCGCATTCCCGCATGTCCTTACTCCGCCTCGTTGGCCGAGTCGGCATTGAGCTGGCCGTATTTCTCCTCGCCGATCGAGGCGAGCAGGTCGAGCTGCGTCTCGAGGAAGTCGATGTGACCTTCCTCGTCGGCAAGCAGTTCCTCGAACAGTTTCATCGACACGTAGTCGCCGGCCTCCTGGCAGATCTCGCGCGAGCGCTTATAGGCGGTGCGCGCGTCATACTCGCCGGCAAGATCGGATTCGAGCACTTCCTTCACGTTCTGGCCGATGCGCAGCGGCGCCACGGACTGCAGGTTCGGATGCCCCTCAAGGAAGATGATGCGGGCAACGAGCCGGTCTGCATGCTGCATTTCCTCGATCGATTCCGCCCGTTCCTTCTTCGCCAGCTTGGTGTAGCCCCAGTCTTCGAGCAGGCGATAGTGGACCCAGTACTGATTGACGGCCCCCAGCTCCAGAAACAGGGCCTCGTTAAGCCGCTCGATGACCTGCGGTTCGCCTTTCATGGGTTCTGCTCCCGTATTGGCCGCGCAAGCCTCTGACGCGGTCCAGGTGTGAAACGATGTCGGCGCCGCTCGCCTCAGAGCGGGCGTGGTAGTGCTCGGTGACCCGAATGATCGTTTCCACCACATTTGGGAAGCAGCCGCAACAGCGACCGCGCTTGCGCATGGCATGATAGACCTTGGCCGGCACGATGAGCTGCCAGGGATCCTCATCCAGCAGCCCTACGATCGTCTGCTCGATCTCCTTCTCGGTGATGATGTTGCAATGGCAGATCAGCATTCACTTGCCCTGGCTGACGGCGCCGCTCCGGCGCCGTTTGGCTTGTTTCTCATTCGAGCATGACCTTGTCCAAAAATCGGCTTCCACTTTTTAGGAGTATGCTCGCGCCTTACTTGAATACCTTGTCCGGCGCGTCGAGGCTGTCGGAGCCTTCGAAGGCGATGCTGTTGAGCTTCAGCGAGCCGACGGCGCGCTCGATCGACTTGGTCTGGTCGATCAGCGCATCGATCGCCGCCTGCACGGTGGCGTTGCCTTCGGTGTTGCCCTCGGCGATCTGCTGGTCATAGGCCTCGCCGGCCAGCGCGCGCGCCTTGATCGCTTCCATCTTGGCGACGGAGGCATCGAGCTTATCAGACAGCTCCTTGTCGATCGCCGGGTCGGCGACCTTGACCATGTCCGATACCGAAGGTCCGGAAACGACCGTGCCGTCGAGGCGCGTGTAGCTGGCGTGGTAGGCGGCGCGGATGCCGACGGCGTCATAGAGGTGCGAGTTGTAGGTGTTGTCCGAGAAGCAGTCGTGCTCCTCTTCCGGATCATGCAGCAGCAGGCCGAGCTTCATGCGCTCGCCGGCGAGTTCGCCATAGGACAGCGAACCCATGCCGGTGAAGATGGTCGAAATGCCGGCGTTGGCGTCGCCATCGACCAGGTTCTTGCGGGCGGCGCCGTCTTCCTTCCAGTTGTTGACCATCTCCCGCAGGTCGGAAACCAAAAGGCCGCTCGCCGACTTCAGATATTCGGCGCGGCGGTCGCAATTGCCGCCGGTGCAGTTGGCGAGGTCATAGTCCGTGTAGGGCCGCTCGCCGGCGCCGGGACCGGTGCCGTGCAGGTCCTGGCCCCAGAGCAGGAACTCGATGGCGTGATAGCCGGTCGCGACATTGGCCTCGACGCCGTCGGCCTCCTGCAGCGTGCCGGAAAGGAATTCCGGCGACAGCTTCGAGGCGTCGACCTTCTTGCCGTTGATCTCGATCTCCTTGCTGGCGATCACATTGGCGGTGTAGAGCGAATTGGTGTCGGACTCACTGCCGTAGCTCTTGGCGACATAGTCGATCAGGCCTTCGTCCAGCGGCCAGGAATTCACCTTGCCTTCCCAGTCGTCGACGATCTTGTTGCCGAAGCGGTAGACCTCGGTCTGCTGGTAGGGAACGCGCGATGCCTTCCAGGCTTCGCGAGCGGCGTTCAGCGTGTCCGCCGAAGGCTTGGCGAGCAGCGCGTCGACGGCCTTGTCGAGGGCCTGCGCCGTGGTTAGCGAATCCTCGTATTTGGCGAGTGCGATGTCGGCATAGGTCTTGATGACCGCCTTGGCGTCGGTTTCGGCCTTGGCCGGCAGCACAAACACCGCCGCCGTCAGCGCGGCAGTCGCGCAGATCGCAGCGACCCTGCCGCCATTACGTGCTGTCATCATCGTTCTCCAGTTCCTTGGGAATTCGCTAAATGGCGCGCGTGCCAGCCCGTGACGAGGCATGGGCATGCCGCCGGGCACAACATGGACCGCGCCGTTGCGCGGTTCGTGGAAGACAGACACCGAAATGCCTCCAATCGAAAGGGTTCAAGGCCCAGACATCAAAGGATGCGCTTGCCGCGCGAGCCTCCATAAAGCGGCGGAGGGGCTGGAAGTCAACAGGTCCACCCAAGAAAATTCAATTGAAACAACTGTTTAGAATAATTCTAAACTACAACTATCAACTTTAAGCCTTTGCCGATGCGACGTAATCATGGAATGCGGCGATTGACAGGCGACCATTCCGGGTGCGACCCGGACCGGGGCTCTTGCGACGGCGGCAGACAATCGCCACGTGGCGGAATATCCTAGATTTGGGCGCAAAAAGGGCTGCGATGAAGAACGGGGTGGTCATTGTCGGTGCGGGTCACGCTGGCGTGCAGGCGGCGGCGAGCCTGCGCGAGGAGGGTTACGACGGCCCGGTCATCCTGATTGGCGACGAGAGCGAACTGCCCTACCACAAGCCGCCGCTTTCGAAGACCTTCATCAAGGACCCGGACGCAAAGCCGCAGCCCCTGCGCGGCGAAGCCTTCTATTCAGGCAGCGCCATCGACTACCGGCCGGGCGTCCGCATCGAGGCCATCGAAGCCGACGCCCACAGGCTGAGGGTATCGGGCGGCGGATCGCTCGCCTTCGATCACCTTGTCCTGGCGACCGGCGCCCGGCCGCGCCTGCTCAAGCTGCAGGGCTCGGAGCTCTCCGGCGTGGTGTCGCTGCGATCGCTCGCCGATGCGCGGCTGATCCGCGAGCTCAGCGCCCAATGCGAGGATGTCGTCATCCTCGGCGGCGGCTTCATCGGGCTCGAGATCGCCGCGACGCTGCGCGCGGCCGGGCGCAATGTCGCTGTGGTCGAAGCCGTCGACCGGCTGCTCGGGCGGGCCGTGGCGCCGGTCATCGCCAGCCATGTCAGGCAGCGCCTGGAAGCGATCGGCGTGCGGATCCATACCGGCACCACCGTTGTCGGCCTGGAGGGCAAAGGCGGCCGCGTCTCGGCCGCGATCATCTCCGGCGGCGAAAGGCTGCCGGCACAGATGGTCATCATCGGTATCGGCGTGGTGCCCAATGTCGAACTGGCCGAGACCGCCGGCATCACGGTCGCCAACGGCATCCGCGTCGACCAGCAGATGCGCAGCTCGGCGCCGGATATCCTCGCCATCGGCGATGCGGCCTCCTACCGGCACTGGTTCACCGGCGCCGATGTGCGGCTGGAATCGGTGCAGAACGCCACCGACCAGGCGCGGCTCGCCGCGCGCACCATCCTTGGCCATGCCGACGCCTATTCGGCAGTGCCGTGGTTCTGGTCGGATATCGGCGACATGAAGCTGCAGATGGTCGGACTGACCTCAGGCGGCGACAGCCATGTCGTGGCGGGCGACCTCACCGAGAACAAGTTCTCGATCTATCACTATGCGGGCAGCCGGCTGCTCGGCATCGAATCCGTCAACCGCCCCGGCGATCATATGCTCGGCCGCAAGATGCTGGGGGCCGGCTTTTCGCCCGCACCGCAGGCCGTTGCCGGCGGGCCCGATGCGATGAAGGCGGCGCTGGCCGCGTTTCAGGAGGAGCCCGCCAGGGCAACCGGTTAGGCGACACGTGCCTCGCGGATCGAGCTTTCCAGAATGTCCAGTGCCTCGTTCATGACGCTATCCTGGATGGTGATCGGCGACAGGAAGCGGATGACGTTGCCGTAGACGCCGCAGGTGAGCAGGATCAGGCCCTTGTCGAGCGCCTTGAGCCGCACCGCATTGGCGATTTCGGCCGAGGGCAGGCCCTTTTTCACATCGTTGAACTCGACCGCGTTCATGAAGCCGGGACCCCTGATGTCGACGATCTCCGGCACGTCCTCGCGGATCGACTGCAGTCGCTGTTTCAGCCTGCTGCCCAGCGCATTGGCGCGGTCGCAGAGCTTTTCCTCCTCGATGACGTCGAGCACGGCGTTGGCCGCGGCGACGCCGATCGGGCTGCCGCCATAGGTGCCGCCAAGTCCGCCAGGGCCGGGCGCATCCATGATCTCGGCGCGTCCAGTGACCGCCGACAGCGGGAAGCCACCGGCCAGGCTCTTGGCCATGGTGGTAAGGTCGGGCGCGACGTCATGATGCTCCATGGCGAACATCTTGCCGGTGCGGGCAAAGCCGGTCTGCACCTCGTCGGCGATCAGCAAAATGCCATGCTGGTCGCAGACCTTGCGCAGCGCAGTCATGAAATCGCGCGGCGCCTCATAGAAGCCGCCCTCGCCCTGCACCGGTTCGACGATGATGGCGGCGACGCGGGCGGGATCGACGTCGGCCTTGAACAGCCTGTCGAGGGCGGCGAGCGAATCGGCGACCGTTACGCCATGCAGCGCCACCGGGAACGGCGCGTGGAAGACATCGGCCGGCATGGCGCCGAAGCCGACCTTATAGGGCACCACCTTGCCGGTCAGCGCCATGCCCATGAAGGTGCGGCCGTGGAAGCCGCCGGAAAAGGCGATGACGGCCGGGCGGCCGGTGGCGTTGCGGGCAATCTTGACGGCGTTCTCCACCGCCTCTGCGCCGGTGGTGACGAAGATCGTCTTCTTGTCGAACTTGCCGGGCAGCAGGCCATTCAGACGCTCGGCCAGCCTGACATAGCTCTCATAGGGCACGACCTGATGGCAGGTGTGGGTGAAGCGATCGAGTTGCGCCTTGACCGCCTCGATCACCTTGGGATGGCGGTGGCCGGTGTTGACGACGGCGATGCCGGACGCGAAGTCGATGTAGCGGCGGCCCTCGACATCCCAGATTTCCGAGTTCTCGGCGCGATCGGCATAGATCTGCGTGGTCATGCCGACGCCGCGCGAGATCGACTGGTTCTTGCGTTCGGAAATGGCTGAATTCTTCATCTCGTCCCTCATCGGGCCATCCCTCATCGAGATAGGGGCCCGTTCTCGTTTGATGCCGTTGAAATCCGTTCTGGCCCCATTTCAGCTTTTCCTCAAGCCCACACCAGTGCCGGTCGATTGGGCCTGCCGTCACGCGGTTCCCCTAATTTGACCAGTCCGCCCATACGCGTACGACAGAGGTTTCCTTTTTGGGGGGATCGATTATCCTCGCGATTGTCCGCGGCATCCGTCGCAGGGAGCGGCCCGCGCGGTTGAGGGAACCATGAGCAGGAACGCGACACCTTCCGCCCCGACGCTTCCGGTCAACGCCTTCAATCTGTTGTCTTTTCCTGGCTCCACGATGCTCGTCTGCGCCTTGGCGGGACTGGCGCTCGCCGGGTGCCAGAAACAAGAGGCGGCGGCAAAGAAGTTGCCGATCATGGTGCGCGCCGAAACGGTCAGGATCGCCGACTACGCGCCACGGACCTCGCTGACCGGCGTGATCGCCGCGCGCACGCTGAACAACCTATCTTTCCGGGTCGGCGGCCGGATCGCCGAGCGGCTCGTCGATGTCGGCCAGCATGTCGACAAGGACGCGGTGCTGGCCCGCATCGATCCGCAGGAGCAGGAATCCGACCTGCGCTCGGCACAGGCCAACCTCGATGCGGCGCAGGCGCAGTTGACGCAGGCCGCCGCAGCCTTCGAGCGCCAGAAGATCTTGCTCGGCCAGGGTTTCACCACGCGGCGCGACTATGACACGGCGGATCAGACGCTTAAGGTGGCGCAAGGCAGCGTCAATGCCGCGCAAAGCGCGTTCGCGAATGCCAAGGAGAACTTGTCCTTCACCGAGCTCAAGGCCGGTGC
>NZ_RZOJ01000163.1:0-11936 GCF_003998845.1 Mesorhizobium sp. M4A.F.Ca.ET.022.05.2.1
CGCCCATGCCGCGGGCCGCCCTTGGGCTTTCGTCTCATGCTTGGCCTGCGTGGTCGTCTGGGCCTTGTCCGGTCCGGTGTTCGCCTTTTCGGAGACCTGGCAACTCGTCATCAACACCGGGACCACAATCATCACCTTTCTGATGGTGTTCCTGATCCAGAACACCCAGAACCGCGACGGTGCGGCCATACAGGCGAAGCTCGACGAACTCATACGGTCCGGACAGGGAAAGAACGACTTCATCGGCATCGAGCATCTCACGGAAGCCGAGGTGCAGGAGTTCAGAAATCGGTGCGCCGAGGCCAAGCAGGCTCAACTGCGCCTGCAGCGCGCCTACTGATTTCTGGACGCTGCAGTCGACGGCGGGTTGGCGGGGTTCCCAGTCCTGAAACAAAACGCGGGCGGTTTGCACTTTGCCAGGGGCCACAGCCCTGGCTACTCCAGTAAGGCCTCTCCCGCTGGCTCCGGCCGGCGGGCTTTTTAGCAATCACTAACGGAACCGAAGCGACCATGCGATATTGAATCAAAGTTTCGCATGGGGAGTTCCAATGCCTAGGCTTGCCGGCGGCGACCGGTTGTCATTTATCGAGCCGTTGATGCCGACGCTCGTCGACAAGCCACCGGAAGGCGATGGCTGGATTCATGAAGTGAAATTCGACGGCTACCGCTCCCAAATTGTTCGGGACGTGGACGGTGTGCGCATTTTCAGCCGCCGCGGGCTCGACTGGACTGCAAAATATCGCGACCTTGCCAACGCCGCGAGCGAGCTCGAGGCCGAGGACGCGATCATCGACGGCGAAGTGATCGTCACGAATGAGGCTGGGCTGTCCGACTTCAAGGCGCTGCGTAAGGCCATTACCAGTCGGCAACAGGACCTCTATTTCGTCGCCTTCGATCTTCTCCACCTCAATGGCCACGACCTCCGCGACATCCCGCTGGAGGACCGGCGCGAGATTCTGGCCGAGATGATCCCGTCTGGCGGGCGCATCCAGTTCAGTCAAGCGTTGCCGGGCGATGCCAAGTCCATCTTTCATCTCATCGAGCAAGCCGGGCTTGAAGGCATGGTTTCGAAGCGCAAGGACAGCAAATATCGCTCCGGCAATTCTACGGCCTGGCTCAAGGCCAAGTGCTACACGATCGACGAATACGAGCTGCTCGGCGTCGAGCGCGAGGCGGGCAAGCCTGCCTTCGCCCTCATGGCCGAGCGCGGCACCGGGCGCTATGTCGGCAGCGCCTTCATCACTCTAAACCGCGAAATGCGAGAACGCTTGTGGCAGCGCGTCCAGGAGCACGCAGGCACGGCGCCGAACGGCATGAGGCGGGCGGCGACGCAATGGGTAAGGCCAGGGCTGATTGGCCGTGTAAAGCACCTCCGTGGCGAGGAAGACCTGCGCCACGCGTCCTTGCAGGACTTCCGCGAGGAAGGGTCACCCTGGAGGCGGTCATAGGGGAATAGGCTCTGAAGTATGGTGAGGCGACGTTGACCGCCGCCTCACCCGCCTAGACGTGCGAAGGCCGCGCCTTCCAATAAGGCGGCGGCATATTTCCTTCCTCGATAAGGATGTCCTTCTTCCGGGCAAAGGCGGCAAAGATTCCCCTGGCCGTCTCCGCGTCGATGTCTCCGACCAGTGCCGCCTTGCACGCGCGGATGGCAGCTTTCTGCTCGGGACTGTTGCCGCACCAATCGGTGGCAAACTGGTATGCGTCAACCACGGTGTTGAGCTGACGGGGAAAACCCATTCCAACCCAAACTCGGATCGGCTTTTCGAATGGCTTTGAGAGCATCGCGACCTCCATCGCGAGACTTCAAGCGGCTAGCCCACCGCGGCCGCCGACGCTGGCCATCCATGGCGGCGGTGCGCTCAGTTCTTCAAGAACCTTGGCTGATTTTGCGAAACCGCAGAAGGCCTCCCTTGCGGCGTTTCGCGGGTAATCGCTGTCGAATGCCTTTTGGCAGGCTCGCAGCGCAGTGTCGTAAATCGGGCCGCGCCTATTTTTCGGCCATTCGTAGAGAAATTCCAGGGCGTCCTCGATGCATGCGATTTCCTGGATCAGGCTGTTTCCGCTCTTGACGAAAACAGGGCTGTCGAACATCCGGTCGTTCATAAGATCCTCCAAATCGAACGAACAATTGAGTGTCAGGAGGGCCGAGACCTACGGCAGTATCCCTGGCCCAGCGGCGATATGGGTTTGAGGGCTTTTGTCGTCAAGAGTGCTCTGCAACCTCTATGAGCTTGGTGCATGGGCCGAATAAGACAGCCAGTATCACATCTGCCTGTCCGCGCCGTTTTCCTATATTCGCCGCTTCTTTGCGCCCATACCGAGGCGAGCCGGCAGACCCGAGCCCAGAACCTGGCCGCCACACACGATCCCTCGGGCTTTTCGGGAACCGTTCGCGTGTTTTCCTCTTTTGGAAATCGAAGGGACCGCCTCGTAAGGAGACAACGATGAACCGGCTACTTTTCGCGTTACCTATCTTGGCCCTGTCCACTGGGCTTGCCATTGCGCAGTCAACCAGCACCACGAGCGGATCTTCCACGACAACCACGACGACGACAACGATGCCGAGCACCACCAATCAGGGTACAGACTCGACCACCACGAGCGACACCAATCCGAATTCGGCGAAGGATTGCGCGCCCGGCCAGCAGACCGGCAGTGCCAAGCAGGCGGCTCCGGGGCAGCAGGACACCGATGCAAAGACGGCTGCTCCAGGCCAGTTGAAAACGACGACCGAAGGCTGTTGATGCGAGCGAGGGCCGACGCAGATTGGCCGGCGCCCAAGAGCACAGGCCGATCGCGTTTTCAAACTTAGAGATATCCGCGTCGCCGGCAGTAGCTCGGCGGCGCGGTAGGCCCGGTTCCCGCCGCACCCGACGGAACCAAAGCTACCGAGGGTGGTTGATACCAGTCGTCCGCACCAGGCAGCGGCACGCGGACGCTTGGAAGAGTCCATCGCGCTTTCGCCCCAGGGAAGGAGAGCGTCATGCGCTTTTCAGAACGCACGCGTCCGTCTGTGGACGCACCAGCTTCCGCCACCTTGCAGCTAGGACAACGGGTAATCCGCAAGGACACTACCGAGCGTGGGATTGTGGTCGCCACCACCGACCAAACAATAAAGGTGAAGTGGGATCGCGGTAGGACCAGCTACTTCCGCCGTGGCGCGGAAGGTAATGTTCTCCACGCGCCGCCCTCAGGATGACGGAGCTCGCGTATGGCTTCCCCGACCTGTATCAAATCGGATGATCTCGACATGCTGATCCAGGCATTGACGGATCATTGCCACGACTTTGGCATTTCCGCCGACGCCGAACGAGATGATGTCGCGCGGCTTATGGTGGTGCTCTTCGTCAGCGGGATAGATGATGCCGCTGACATGAAGTTGGCTCTGGCCGCGTCTAGGCTTGTCCACTAGTTCACTGGCCTGTCCCCGTGGCGTTCTTACGAGACCGCCCTGATCGCCAGCGCAAAGCAAATCGCCAGTGGAAAGATCAAGCAGACAGCCATTATGACAACCACGACATTGCCAAGGCGCTCCGTTCGCTGCTTGGCAAGGTCAGCGGCATCATCGTCACTCGAAATGAGATCAAGGATCGAAAATCATCAGGGGTGGGAGCGTCGTTTGCGAGCCGACCTGCGATGTCAGGTAGGTCCGCTCTGCTCTGGATAAGGGTCACATTCGCCTCGCTGTCAAACGCCGCTTGCTGTTGGCAAAGCCAGGCGCCCACCATGTTCGAAAGGTAAGCATGGCAGGCACCCAGGATGACCGACGACGGAGGGGGTCGAAATAATCGGCGGCCCCGCATCAATGTATTGGCAGTTTGTTGGTTGCCGCCTCCAGCCCTTTGCTTTTGTCGCTGCGACTTCAGTCGCAGCAGGCTTGCGACTGCAGTCCGCTGCCGGAACGAAAAGACATCAAGCCTCGTTTGCGGAGCATTCGGAGGATTTGCATCATGAACCGGCGAGGTGTCTCCTCATCCGACTGCGAGGTCCTTCGGTGTGCCTTCGTAAAATCGGTCATCGAAGACGGAATTCCTGAAGATAAATGGGTGGCCCACGCCGCGTTTTTGATCCGCAGGCTTACCGGCAAAAACGATGTCGACCCGCGCGTGCTGGATTGGGTTTTGCGAAGCAGCAGCGTTCCCCAGCCCCGGGCGAAATGGCTCGAGGCTTAGACCTGGCGCTCGGGCCACGGTCGAAGGGTTTCAGAGGGGGTCGAAAAAGCCCGCCAGCAAGACCCAATGTCGGGGAACCGTGCAACGGGTCGTGCGTTTAGTCAGGTCCCAAAATCCCGTTGCCACCCATCCTTCAGATGGCAGCGGGCTTGCTGGATAGCCCGGTTCCCTAAACCCTGTCACTCCGTGCGAAACCGGGCTATTCGGTTCGACGCCGAATCGACTCGCTAACGTGACATTGCAGGAATACAATTAACTTCGTCATCCGCACCCGACCGAGGCAAGCGGATGCTTGAAAGAGCAGATCACGCTTTCGCCCGGGTGGGGGAGGAAAGCGTCATGGCTTTCAAAAAATACAGCAGCATATTCACGCCTGTCGATCTGGAGATCATCCAGAACGTTTTTGACCAGCTTTGCAGCGAGCGCCGTCTGGCCCTTAAGGACCGGGAACAGAGGGAGCAGCTTGCCAACGAAGTCATCCAAGCGTTCGAGAACCGCATCTCAGACGAAGTGGCGTTGCGCCGGTTGTTTTCAAAACGCCGCAGGGCCATGGCCGAGTGAATGCTCGGAGGCGGCGGCGTCACCGACCTCGTCCCGGGCTGGGAGCCAATACGCGTCGCCGCAATAGCTCGGCGGTGCGGTAGGCTCGTACCCGACGCCCCACGGAACCAAAGCCGCCCGCTAGCGGTTAACACCAGTCGTCCGCACCCAACCGAGGCACACGGACGCTTGGAAGAGTAGATCGCGCTTTCCCCCGACTGAGGAAGAAGAGAGTCATGCGCTCACGACACTGGAGTCGCCAGAAGGACGCGCCAGCCTCCACCTCCTTGCAGCCAGGACTGCGGGTAATCCGCAAAAAGGGCGTAGAGAACGGCACGGTCGTCGAGGCTAATCCCGGCCAAATCGACCGAGGCGCGACGGCTTCCTCGACTTACATCAGTTCGGACGATCGTCACATGCTGACCCAGGCATTGACGAAGCATTGCCGCGACTATGGCATTTCCGCCGACGCCGAGCGTAACGATGTCGCCCGGCTGATGATGGTGCTTTTCGTCAGAGGGATCGTCAATGCCGCTGACATGGAAGCGGCTCTGGCCGCTTCGAGGCGGCTCGTTCACTAGGCCTACTTCACCGGCCCCGTCCCGTTCCACCGGATGAACGCCACTTCCTTGCCGGTGACCTCTCGCACCGTCTTCAGCAGCGCCTCATGCAGAAGCTGGAGCGAGCGGTAGTGATCGCATTGCGGCGAGATCAGCGGGCCGACGATGCTCTTGTGCAGCGCCTCCGCCGCCTGCAGGAAGAGCTCCAAATCCGAACCGGATAGCTGCCTGGGTTTGTTACGCCTGACCATTGCGATCCCTCCGAGCATCGCCGCATCTAGGATAATAATCCTATATGGCTCAATGGCTGTAAAGAGGGCGGATATGGCGGAGCGGTTACGCTGCGGAATGCCCCAGCTCAGGTCGCCCAGCTCGGGCGCAGCCTCGCTGCAGGATTTCAAGGAAGACGAATGACCATCAGAATTCGCGCTTGAGAAGTTGAAGAAGGGACTCCTCGTCCGATACGCCGCTGGCGAAAATATCCATTATCTGCGCGGCCAAAGTATTCGCCTCGCGGGTGCCCGGCAAAATATCGAGGTCCTGGCAGCTGCGATCATAGACCCTCTGCAGGAGGGCCATATCCTCCGGGTAAGCGACGCCGCTGGTTTTGGTGGGATCGAACATCGCTCCTCCCGCGTGCTGGGGCGGAAGCGCGCTTTTCGCTTACTGTCGGCGATGCCCTTGTCAATTACCGCCGATGATAGAGCATAGGTCGGCTGAGGGCCGCAGCACTACAACAAATGATAGAGCAGACCGGACATCGGCCCTCTGCGCAGTTCGGTCAGACTTCAGTCCAACTTCCGGATTCCCTTGGCCCCGAGTTGCCCCGCTGACCTTGCGCCGGCGATGCCCGTTCTCGAAGGTTTGGCGATCCGGCTGGCCGAGGTCGTGTGCAGCCGCGATGGCCGAGCGCAATGCCTCCATGGAACCAGTTCCGTCTCCCTCAGTTCCATTAGGACATCCCTGCGGGTTGGCGGCCAATGGTGTGGCTATCCAGGACCTGCAGGACAGTTTTGCCGGAGGAACCGATGTCGCTGCATAGCCTTCATCCCGAACATGTCGATGAAACCCGCATGAATGCCTATTCGACCTTCGCCCCTGCCCTCCTCAATTCGCTGGCGCAGCGGCTGGCCCGTTGCCAGGGAGCGAAGGAACTGGGGGAGGTGGAGAAGTCACTCATCCGCCTTGTCGAAGACGCCGCCGTCGCCGCGCCGCAGGCCGAGGCGATGAAGGAGTTCGCGATCGAACTGGTGGTTTCGACGATGAAGAATGTCCGCGACCACCCCGACTCCAAAAGCGATCTTGAGGAGATCGCCGGCCGCCGCACGCAGGGCCGTTCCGAAAATCCGGACACGCTCGACGAGCAGTTGGATGCCGGCTTGGAAGACAGTTTTCCAGCCAGCGATCCGCCGGCCGTGGTCTCAACCGCCATTTCCGGCGGCGCCAAGGAGATCGTCGGCACCGACGAGGTGCTGCGGCGCAAGAAGGAGGCTGCCGCCCGGAAGACGGAGAATAACGAATAGCCTTTCCGGAATTGGGTCAAGACGAAGCGATACGGCGGTTCAGCGTTGCTTGCCGGCTCGGTCGACCTGCCGGGCCTCGTTGCAATAAGCCGGCGCGGGCAAAGTTCCGGGAACCTGACGCTTCGCGAAGGGTTCTCCTCCTAACAGGAAGGAGCACGCAATGAACAAGGACACTCGCGACACTGGCGCCGTTCCGCGGCGGCCCGGCGCGGGCCATGCTCCCGAGGCGACGGCCGGGTTACCCACCAAAGGCGGCGACGACCCACTGGTGCGGTTCCTGGCGGAGAACACCGACCTCTCTCCGAAACAGGCTCGGGAACTCATCCGCGAGCACGGCCACGACCGTGAGCAGCTTCTGAAAATCGCGCGCACGATGAAGGCCGAGGGCTGAGATCGGGCGAGATCAAGCAATGCAAGGAAACACGAAAATGAGCATGCTGTACCGCGCGGCCAGGATCGCGGAAGAGGCGCATCGGTCTCAAACCGACAAGACCGGCCGCCCCTATATCGAGCATTGCCGGCGCGTCGCCGATCAGGTCGAGACGCTCGATCAGAAGATAGTTGCCTATCTGCATGACGTCGTCGAAAAGGGCGAAGGCTGGACCTTCGGCAGGCTGCGGACGGCGGGCTTCGGCCCACCTGTCGTCGCCGCCGTCGATGCCCTGACGCGAAGGCTTGACGAAACAGAGCACGGGTTTCTGTGCCGCGCCGCCTCGAACCGGCTTGCCCTGCCGGTCAAGCGTGCCGACTTGAACGACAATCTCTGGCAAGCGCGCGAAGCCGGTGTCTCGACCGCGAAATATGAAAGTGGCCTGCGCGCGCTCAACCGGCTTCGAACAGGTGAGCCGCCGAGCAGACGTGGCGGGACAAGGGCGACCGCCGCGAGGCACAGCGCCAGCCGTTCCCTTTGACCAACTGCGAATGGAGAAGAAAAATGCCACGCGGAGACAAGTCGAAATACACCGACAAGCAGGAGCGCAAGGCGGATCATATCGCCGAAGGTTACGAGCACCGCGGCGTGTCCGAGAAGGAGGCCGAGCGCCGCGCCTGGGCGACCGTCAACAAGGACGATGGCGGCGGCAAGAAGGAGGGCGGCTCGGGGCGCGGCAAGCACACAGGCAACCCGGCCGCGCACAAGGGCGGCAGGATCGGCGGCAAGGCCTCGGCCTCACGGTCCGCGGCCAGCCGGTCGGCATCGGCGAAGAAGGCGGCGGCGACCCGCAAGAGCCACACGCATCATTGAGTGAGGCGGGCCTCTTCCTTCTCCCCTTGTGGGAGAAGGTGGATCTGCGCGCAGCGCCGAGACGGATGAGGGGTGCTGGAAGAAACTCCGGCGGCTAACAACGAAGGAGTTTTAGTCGCTTACGCCGCCAACCTCGCGTTCCGTCCAACACCCCTCATCCGACCGAGCTTCGCTCGGCCACCTTCTCCCACAGGGGAGAAGGGGGAAGGCACTAAAGCGGCATCTCCGAGGTCTGCTTGATGGTCTGGCTGGGAACCTCGGTCTTGACGTTCTGCACGCCCTTGATGCGGCTCAGATGCTCCGACTGGAAGCGGCGGTATTCGTCGATGCCGGCGGCCACCACGCGCACCATGGCGTCGCAGTCGCCGAGCATCAGGTAGCACTCCATCACCTCGGGCAGCTTGGCCGCCTCGGCGGCGAAATGCTCGATCGTGTCCTCGTCCTGCTGCTTCAGCCAGATGCGGGTGAAGAAGGTGTGGCCGCGGCCGACCTTGGCCGGGTTGAGCACGGCAACGTAGCGGTCGATGACGCCGGCCTCTTCCAGAAGCTTGACCCTTCTCAGGCATGGCGACGGCGACAGGCCGATTTCCCGCGCCAGATCGTTGTTGGCCATGCGCCCGTCGCGCTGCAGGGCGCGCAGGATGCGCTTGTCGATCTCATCCAGCTTCATGGCTCAGGATTCCATCTTTCTTTCTGATTTCGATATCCAATGCCAATTTCTCTCAGAAATGGCGAATCTTAGCAACCAAATTGCTTGGCATTTCGCCTATGCTTACCGGCAGATAAGTCATCGACAGCGAATGGTTCGGACGCAGGCGGCCGCAAGGCGCGCCCGACCTCGTTCGCCCAAAGGAGACCCATGAGCATCTCGCAAGCAAGCCTGACCCTGGACGAGGCGCCCTACCGTCGGCCGTCCGAATTCCGGCGTGGCGTGGCCGCGTCGACGCCGGTGCTGCTCGGCATCATTCCCTATGCGCTGGTGCTCGGCGCACAGGCCGCGCAGAAGGGCCTCAGCGTCGTCGAGGTTCCGCTGATGACCGGCATGAACTTCGCCGGCGGCTCCGAGTTCGCGGCGATCCAGCTCTGGACCTCGCCGCCGCACATCCTGCTGATCGCTGCCATCACCCTGCTGGTCAACAGCCGCCATTTCCTGATGGGGGCCGCGCTTGCACCGTTCCTCAGCCACCTGCCGCGGCGCAAGGTGTTTCCGGCGCTGTTCGTGATGTGCGACGAGAGCTGGGCGCTGGGGCTGGCGGATGCGAGGCAACGCGCCGCGGCCGGCCTGAACCCGGCCTTCAGCCTGCCCTATTATGCCGGCGCCGCCCTGCCCTTCTACCTCGCCTGGGTGGTGTTCACCACCGCCGGCGCGGCACTCGGCCCAGTGCTCGGCAATGTCGAGGATTACGGCTTCGCCATGGCCTTCCCGGCCGTGTTCCTGGTGCTGATGCGCGGCATGTGGACGGGTTTTGCCGCGGCGCGGCCGTGGCTGGTCAGCCTGGTGGTGGCCGCCTTGACCTACCTCATCGTTCCCGGCGCCTGGTATGTGGCGGCCGGCGCGCTCTCCGGGCTGGTCTCGGCCTGGCTGTTTTCGGGAGACGAAGCATGATCGATCCAGCAAACGTGCTGGCCATCGTGCTGATGGCCAGCGTCACTTATCTGACCAGGGTCGGCGGCTATGTCGTGCTGCGCAACCGAACGCTTGGCCGCCGCGCCACGGCGGTGATGGAAGCCGCGCCCGGCTGCGTGCTGATCTCGGTCATCGCGCCGGACTTCGTCTCCAAAAATCCGGCCGACCTGGCGGCGCTCGCCATCACCGTGCTCGCGGCGACGAGGCTGTCGATGCTGCCGACCGTGGTGATCGGCGTGGCTTCGGCGGGGATGCTGAGGCATTTGATAGGGTAGGATGGGTGCCGGCGTCGGAGCTGCCGATCTCCCCCGCGCGGGGGGAGATCGCGGTGTCAGCGCGGCGGCTCAGTCGTCACCGCCTTCGCCACCGCCATCGCCACCGTCGCCGCCGCCCTCGCCGCCACCGTCACCGCCGCCACTGTCTCCGCCATCATGGTCGCCGCTGCTCGCGCTCTCGTGATCGCCGCTCTCGTGATCACCCTCGCCCCTGCCCTGGTCGCCGTCATGCTCGCCACTGTCGACCCCGTCGCCTTCATGATCACCTTCGTCATTTTCGGCCACATCATAGTCGCGCTCATCGCCGGCGGTGGCGCCCTGGTCGTCATCGTCGGGCAGCGTCGCCGCCACCTCGCCGCCATGGTCCGAGAACTCGCCCGCAAGGCACTGCTGCGTTGCAAGACTGCCGAACAGGCTGACCGAAGCCGCCAGCAGCAAAGGAACAGCCTTCATCGTCGTCTCCATCCGGCACGCGGACCGCCATTGTCGAAGGCGGATCATTGTCCGGCCGGATTACGGCGCGCTTAAATGAGTATAAGCAATTTAGCATCTGCTTATTTTCGTAACGACCCGACGGGAGCCGGCCCGGGCCTGCCGCTTGCGGCGGTCAGCGGCCGTAAAGCCCGATCTCGTCCGGCTGGATCGGGCCGGCGGCTTTCGACTTGACGTCGTCGCCCATCTGCTGCTTCAGGGCCGCGTCCAGCCTGTCGCTGTCACTGCCGTTCGGATCGATGATCGCATTGACGAACGTATCGAGCGAAACGCCGAGTTGGTCCAACCCCAGCTTCTTCTCGATCGCGATGATCTCGGAAGCAGATCTCTGTTTCAACGCCTCGACCGCGTTCTTGACGGCCGTGCCGTAGGACAACAGCGAAGCGTAGTCGCCCTGGTCGACGCCGAACTCCTTGCCGACGCGCTCCATCAGCCGGACCTTGATGGCCGTGATGTTGAGGCTGTTCACGCTGAACATGGTCCCGGAGATCTTGGCCTGCGCCTGTTTCAGGGGCGAGCCCGAGCCGGCGGGGCTGGAGACGCCATTGGCACTCTCGGCGAGGCTGTCCTCCGCCGCAGGTTGCGGGCGTTGCTGCTGCAGGATCAGCAGGGCGGCGTTGTTCAGTGCGGAGAGTGAAGACATTGCCGGTCTCGCGGGCCGGCCCGCTCGTCATGGAGGGCCGCGCCGGACATTCGAGCCAAGACATCATGCCTTGAGCGCAACAAGTCGGTTCGGCAAAGCGATAACCTGATGTCGATTAAGAATTTCCTAGGCCGATCGGCTCAACCAACGCGCCTGGCCGGCAAGTCAACCTCGCCGACCGCCCTGGCGACGATCGCCTCCAGTGGCTCGGGCCGGTGCAGCAGATAGCCCTGGCCGTAGGCGACGCCCATGTCACTCAGGATATCCAGCGCCACCCGCTGCTCGATCTTTTCGGCCACCACGCCGCAGCCGAGGCTCCTGGCGATGCCGGATATCGCCGAGACGATCTCGCGGTCGAAGCGGCTCTCGGCGATGTGCTCGACGAAGGAGCCGTCGATCTTGATGGCGTCGACGGGAAAGCGCCGCAGATATTCGAACGAGCTCATGCCGGCGCCGAAATCGTCGAGGCTGACACGACAGCGCCGTTCCCGCGCCTTGCGCACGAACGCCTCGGCGGCATCGAAATTGGTGACGGCCGCGGTCTCGGTGATCTCGAAGCCGATGCCGGCGGGCGGCGCGCCGGTCTCGGCGATGACGGTGTCGACGAACTCCCACAGCTGCGGGTCGCTCAGCGTCTGCGCCGACAGGTTGAAGTCAAGCGAGATGGCGCCCGAGCGCATCGCCGCCCCGTGCAGTTCCAGCGCCGCCCTGACGATCCAGCGGTCGAGCCTGGCGGCGATGCCGAAGCGCTCCGCCACGGAGATGAACTCGCCGGGCGGGATCATCTTGCCGTTGCGGGCAGAAAGCCGCGCCAGCACCTCGACCTGGCGGCTGTCGCGCCAGGGCCGGCCGAGCCGG
>NZ_RZOJ01000164.1:0-11852 GCF_003998845.1 Mesorhizobium sp. M4A.F.Ca.ET.022.05.2.1
ATCCGCAGGACGCCACCGACGCCGCGATGTTGCAGACGCGCCGCCAACTCAACAAGATCGACCAACTGCTTGGAGCAGCTCCCAAATGACCTCCAGCCTCGGCCATGCCCTCACGGGACTTGTCTCCACAAACGTGACGTCCAAGTCGGCGGCGCCGGCGGCGAAGAACGAGGCCACGAGCTTCGGCGACCTGCTGCGCGACGCCGAAAAGCAGTCCGCCCAGGAAAACCAGCAACCGGCCGAGACTGGACCCCACGATGCGCGATGGAACCGGCGGGCGTTTGCCAACGCCGGCAAGGCGCAGCCTGACGGCAACGCTACGGCGACGACCGCCGCGCCAAAGCCGCCAGCCGGCAAGGCCGTCGACAGCGATGCCGATACTGATACGGACAAGGCCTCGAAGGAGACCGACACGGCCGCGCGGAGCGCAAATGCGAGCCCACTTCAGGACAGCCTGCCATTGCTGATGGCGCTCAACGATATCGGCCGCTTCCAGGCGTCGGCCAAGGCGGGCGGACAGGAAGACGCCGGCGATGGCCAGGCGAGTGAGCCGGCGCCGGACGGCCAGCCGCCGGCTCAGTTGCTCTCCACCTTGAAGAAATCGGACGCAACGCCCGGTCTCCAGATCCCTGATCCCGGTGCATTCTCGCGATCCGAGCGCGCCGCGAGCGCCGAAGACTTCCCCGGGAAGCTCCGGCAGCCGGAAGCCATCAGAGCCGTCTTCAAGGACCTGCCGCGCCGGGACGATGGAGCCGCATCGCCACCGGAGGACCAGACGCCCGCGGACGTGCCGGCATCGCCGGCAAAGCGATCTGCGCCGTCGTCGAAAGCCCTTGACGCGATCCGTTCGGCCACGCCTTCGGAACAGGCAAAGCAGTCATCGTCGGCCGCACGCATCGACGTCGTCGCCGAGCAGAGCTTCCCGGCTCCGGCGCAGAACCCGCTAAGTCAGACGGCATCGGCGCTGATCGACGCGCTGGCCTCGGACAAGGGTCTGCCGCAGGCGTTTTCGACCACCTCGACAGGCTCGCAACCGGCCGCTTCTGTTGCCATTCCGACACATATATTGAAGATTGAGCTTCACCCTGCCGAACTCGGCATGGTCACCGCCAGCCTGCGGCTTTCCGGGGACCAACTTTCGATTGAGCTGAAGCCGGAAACGCACGAGGCGCACCGCCGTCTCACCGCCGACAGCGAGGCGATCACCAGGTCCTTGCGCGACCTTGGCTTCGACGTCGACACGGTCACGGTGATGCAACCTTCGATAGCAACGCCAGCCGCCGCGCGCGTCGACGCCAACAGCTCGCTGCCGATGTCGCCAGGCCGCGAGCAATCCGCCTTTCAGCCCGGCAACTCGAGCGGCAACAATGCCGGCTCCGGCGGTCAGCAGCCGGGAAGGAACAACAGCAATGACACACCGGACAGCGGCCGCGCTGCTTCGCCTGCTCGCGAGCGCACTGGCGACGGCATGTTTATCTAGCGCCGCCATCAGCGCTGCGAGCGCCGCCGCCAATCCTTGCGAACCCGAGATCCTGCGCGCCGCCGACCGCTACGGCGTGCCGGCCGGCATCCTCTATGCGGTTGGCCTGACGGAAACCGGAAACAAGGGCAGCCTCCAGCCTAACGCTATGAATATAGAAGGAAAAGCTGTTTTTCCGCGGAGCCGTGCCGAAGCCATGGCGACGTTCGAGAACGCCCGCCGCGAGGGCAAGACGCTGATCGATCTCGGCTGCATGTAGATCAACCATCACTATCACGCGTCGCATTTCCGCAGCGTCGACGACATGCTCGACCCACGCCAGAATGTCGACTACGCGGCGCGCTTCCTGGCCAGCCTGCATGCCCGCCACGTGACCTGGTCGATGGCGGTGGCCCGCTATCACGCCGGCCCCGACAACGACCCCGCGCAGAAGATCTATGTCTGTCGCGTCATCGCCAACATGGTCGCCACCGGCTTCGGCAAATGGACGCCCAACGCCCGCGCCTTCTGCAATCCATAGATGCATGGTCACTCACGGGCGCACAGGATCTTTCTGACCTCGCGGCGCCTGCCGCTTCGCTCGAAACGGCAAGCGTCGACACACAGTCGATAGACCCATGCGACCGCGCTTATTTTCGGGTCCCCAAAAAACTCCCAAGAAAATAGCTACAAGAAATGACGGTTGTTCAGGATTCCCGCCACCGGTTACGCCTCCTTCCACGGGGCAAATGAGATGATTCGGAGGGCGGGCCGATGATCGTGATCGTTGACGAGCGTGAGCTCGTAACTGAAGGCTACAGCTCACTTTTCGATCGCGAGGGGGTGGCCAGCGCGGGCTTCGCGCCGAGCGAGTTCGGGGAGTGGGTGAGCTCGGCCGCCGACACCGATCTGCGCTCGGTCAGGACCTTCCTCATCGGCGACTGCCGCGAGGGTGCGATCTCGCCGCGACAGATCCGCGACCGCACCGGCGCACCGGTGATCGCGCTCAGCGAACAGCACTCGCTGGAAAACACGCTGCGGCTGTTCGAGAGCGGCGTCGACGACGTCATCCGCAAGCCGGTTCACATCCGCGAGATCCTGGCCCGCATCACCGCCATCCGCCGCCGCGCGCATGAGGACGTGACCTATACCGAGGTCGGCTCGATGCGCATCTTCATGGACGGCCGTGATCCGGAGATCGACGGCGAGCCGCTGCCTCTGCCGCGCCGCGAGCGACGCATCCTCGAATATCTCGCCAGCAACCGCGGCCGACGGGTCACCAAGACCCAGGTATTCAACGCCATCTACGGCATCTTCGACGAAGAGGTCGAGGAGAACGTGGTGGAAAGCCACATCAGCAAGCTGCGCAAGAAGCTGCGCGAAAAGCTCGGCCATGATCCGATCGATTCCAAGCGCTTCCTCGGCTACCGGCTGGTGTTCTGATTGCCGAAACCCGCGCCAGCCTCGCGCAAGACACGCGGCATAGGCTCGCGGCCACTGTCATGGGCCCCACCGTCGTGGGTATTGAGGAGACGTTTCGATGAGCCTCTACGGAATGATGCGGACCGGCGTCTCCGGCATGAACGCGCAGGCCAATCGCCTGTCCACGGTCGCCGACAACATCGCCAACTCCGACACTACGGGCTACAAGCGCTCCTCCGCCGAATTCTCGACGCTGATCATGCCGGGCACCGGCGGCGCCTACAATTCGGGCGGCGTCACGACGACGATCCGCTCCGCCATCAGCTCGCAAGGCGTGCTGCAATACACCACCTCGGTATCCGACCTTGCCGTAAACGGCGATGGCTTCTTTGTCGTGCAGGATCCGAGCGGCACGCCCTATCTGACCCGCGCCGGCGCCTTTGTCGCCGACGCCCAGGGCAGGCTGGTCAATGCCGCCGGCTATCAGCTGATGGCCTACAGCTACGCCAATGGCGATCCTGCGGCGACGGCCAACGGTTTCGAGGGCCTGGAGCCCGTGCAGATCTCCGACCAGGAAATGACCGCGACGCCGAGCACCGAAGGCGTCTTCAGCGGCAATCTGCCGGCGGGTGCCACCCCGCCTGCGGGCGCCTTGCCGTCCAGCAACAGCGCGACCGCTGAATACACCTCGAAGTCGTCGCTGGTCGCCTACGACAATCTCGGCAACAAGGTGCTGCTCGACGTCTATTTCACCAACACCGGCTCAGGCGCCTGGGAGGTCTCGGTCTTCGACCAGTCCAAGGCCACGGCCGGCACGTCCTTCCCCTATACCGGCGGCGCGCTGGCCTCGGCCAACCTGACTTTCGACACCACCACCGGCAAGCTCACCGGCGCCACCACCGGCATCTCCTTCACCGTGCCGAACGGCTCCACCCTCGACCTCGACATGTCGAAGCTGACCCAGCTCGGCACCGGCTTCACGGTTTCCGAGGCCGAGGTCAACGGCAACGCGCCGAGCACGATCGAGAAAATCCAGATCGGCCAGGATGGCATCATCTACGCACAGTATGAGGACGGCTCCACCAAGCCGCTCTACAAGATCCCGCTGGCCGACGTGACGAGCCCGGACCGGCTCACCGCCCTGCCTGGCAACGTCTACGCGCAGAGCACCGATTCCGGCGCGGTGCGCATCGGCTTCGCCAATGAAGGCAAGCTCGGCTCGATCGTCTCCGGCGCGCTGGAAAATTCCAACGTCGATATCGCCGAGGAACTGACCAACATGATCGCGGCGCAGCGCAGCTACACCGCCAATTCGAAAGTCTTCCAGACCGGTTCCGACCTGATGGATGTCCTTGTCAACCTGAAGAGATAACTGTCGGGCCCCGGCCCGTGAGAGACCCGCATGTCGCTGACCTCCGCCTTGAGCATCGCACAGTCGGCGCTCCTGACCACCTCGAAGCAGACCAGCATCGTCTCGCGCAATGTCGCCGATGCTTCCAATAGCGACTATGCCCGCCGCACGGCTGTCGTCACCAGCACGGCGCCGGGCGCCCGCTCGGTGGAGATCCAGCGGGCGGCCAACGACCTCCTGTTCCGGCAGAATTTGAGCGCGCTCTCCGCATGGAGCGGCCAGAGCGCGCTTTACAGCGGCATGGACCAGCTGGAGCTGGCCGTCAACGGCGTCGACAACGCGTCCTCGCCCTCGACCGCGATCGCCAATCTGCAGCAGGCGCTGCAACTCTACGCGACGACGCCGTCCAACCAGAATCTGGGCGCCAGCGTCATCGACGCGGCCAGGGACGTCGTGCGCTCGCTGAATGACGGCACCCAGGCGATCCAGGATTTCCGCACCCAGACCGACGGTCAGATCGCCACCGCGGTCGATGACCTCAACAAGCTGCTCAGCCAGTTCCAGGACGCCAACAAGGCCGTCATTTCCGGAACCCGTTCGGGCACCGACGTGTCCGACGCACTCGACCAGCGCGACGCGATCCTGAAGAAGATCGCCGAATATGTTCCCGTCTCCACCTTCACGCGCGGCGACAACGACATGGTCATCACCACCACGGACGGCACGACGCTGTTCGAGACGGTGCCGCGCTCGGTGACCTTCACGCCCTCGTCCGGCTACACCGCCGGCACTCCCGGCAACACCATCTCCATCGACAACGTGCCGCTCTCGGCCGGCAGCGGCGGCAATACCAGCGCCGTCGGCCAGCTCGCCGGCCTGATCACCTTGCGCGACGGCGTCGCCGCCACCATGCAGAGCCAGCTCGACGAGACCGCCCGCGGGCTCATCACCGCCTTTGCCGAGACCTCCTCGTCGCAGCCCGATGCCGCCGGCCTGTTCACTTGGTCCGGCGCGCCCGGCATTCCCGCCGCCGGCACGCTAGTCGACGGCCTTGCCGGCTCGATCAGCGTCAACGCCGCCATGACCCCGGCGCTGCTGCGCGACGGCGGCGCCAATGGCGCTGCCTATGTCCTCAACACTTCCGGCTCGTCCTACGCCAACCTCCTGATCGCCTATGGCGACCGGCTCGACCAGCCGATGGCTTTCGATGCCGCCGCCGGTATCACGGCGACATCCAGCGTCGCCGACTACGCCGCCAACTCGATCGGCTGGTTCGAAGGCGTGCGCCAGCAGGCCTCGACCACCGCCGACGCCAAGGAGGCGCTGGCGACGCGCACGGCCGAGGCGCTGTCCAACGACACTGGCGTCAATGTCGATCAGGAAATGTCGCTGCTGCTCGACCTCGAACACACCTACCAGGCCTCCGCCCGCATGATGAAGACCGTCGACGACATGCTGGACGCCCTGATGAATGCCGTGGGATAATCGATGAAAGCGACAGCCGTCTCCTCAGCCGCAATATCCAACGCCATGCGCTACCAGCAGATGCGCATGCAGTCCGATCTGGTCAAGGCGACGAAGGAGTCAACGACCGGCAAGGTCGCCGATGTCGGCCTGGCGCTCGGCGGGCGCACGACCCAGGCCGTGACCTTCCAGCGCGATCTCGACCGGCTGAACGGCATCATCGATTCCAACGCGCTGGTCGCCGCCCGGCTGACATCGACGCAGGATGCGCTCGGCCAGCTCTCCGACGTCGCGCAGAACTTTCTTTCGGCCTTGACCAGCGCCGTGTCCGGCGATTCCTCGACCAGCATCACCCAGCAGGCCGGCGCGTCGGCGCTGCAGCAGATGACCGGCATCCTCAACACCAGCGTGAATGGCGAGTATCTGTTCGCCGGCACCAACACCGACGTCAAGCCGGTCGACGATTTCACCGCCGCCGGCTCGCCCGCCAAGGCCGCTTTCGACGCCTCCTTCGTCGCCTATTTCGGGTTCACCCAGAGCGACCCGGCCGCGGCCAACATCACTGCCGCCCAGATGGACGACTTCATCACCAGCAGCGTCGAGCCGCAATTCCTCGGCTCGGGCTGGCAAGGCACCTGGTCGAACGCCACCGACGAGCAGATCACCAGCCGCATCGCGCTGAACGAAACCACGCAGACCTCGGTCAGCGCCAATGAGGACGGCATCCGCAAGCTCGCCATGGCGGCGGCGATGGTCGCCAACCTGTTCTCCGGCAACATCAGCGATGCCGCCAAGAACACCGTCGTCAGCCGCGCCCAGACATTGGTCGGCGAGGCCATCGGCGGCATCGTCCAGGTGCGCTCGGAGGTCGGCCTAACCCAGAAACGTGTCTCCGACGCCAGCGACCGCATGAAGACCCAGGTCGACCTGTTCGAGAAGCACATCATCGATCTCGAGGGAGTCGATCCCGCCGAGGCCGCGACCCGCGTCGCCGACCTGACGCAGCATATCGAGACCTCATTCGCGTTGACCGCGCGCCTGCAGCAGCTCAGCCTGCTGAATTACCTGACCTGAAAACTTCCACCGGAACGGCAGAGCCCCGACGATGTATCAATTCTCCTACGCCGACATCCAGACCGACTCCGTCACCGACGCCAAGGACCGCGAGCGGGAATTGCTCACCCGCTCGATCGACATGCTGTCGGCCGCGGCCGCGGTCGGCCAGGATTCCATGGAAGCGATCGAGGCGCTGCACTTCACCAACCGCATCTGGACCACCTTCGTCGAGGATCTCGGCTCCAGCGACAACGCCCTGCCCAAGGAGCTGCGCGCCAACCTGATCTCGATCGGCCTGTGGCTGCTGCGCGAGGCCGAGGACATCCGCCAGGGCCGCACCAACAATTTCGAGGGCCTGATCGAGGTGTCCCAGATCATCCGGGACGGCATCCAATGACCAACACGCTGAAGATATCGCTGAAGCCGAACGAGAAGATCTACATCAACGGCGCCGTCATCCGCGTCGACCGCAAGGTCACGATCGAGCTGATGAACGACGTGCAGTTCCTGCTCGAAAGCCACGTCATCCAGGCCGACCAGGCGTCGACTCCGCTCAGGCAGCTCTACTTCATCCTGCAGGTCATGCTGATGAACCCGTCGGGCGCGTCGGAGGCGCGTGACATGTTCCGACGCTCGCTGCCCATGCTGCTGGCGAGCTTCGAGGACGCCGAAATCTGCAGTGCGCTGAAGCAGATCGACCGCATGGTCGGCGAGGACCATATCTATGAGGCGTTGAAGGCGATCCGCGCGCTCTATCCGCTCGAACGCCGCGCGCTTGGCGGCAACGACGATGTTCCGGGCGCGCCGCGCCCAATGGCTGTGGGAGCTCGATACTGATGAACGTGGACATGACGACCACCATACCGACCGGTGCCAATTCGACCACCACGTCGACCTCCAAGACCGCCGTCGACTACCAGTCGTTCCTGAAGCTCCTCATCGCCGAGATGAAGAACCAGGATCCGACCAAGCCGATGGACTCGACGCAGTATGTCGCCCAGCTCGCCACCTTCTCGCAGGTCGAGCAATCGGTGCAGACCAACAGCAAACTCGACCAGATCATGCAGTCCTCGGCCCTGTCGCAGGCCGATGCGCTGATCGGCCGTTCGATCACTTCCGCTGATGGCAAGACGTCGGGCACGGTGGCCTCCGTGCGCCTGGCCAGCAGCGGTCTCATCGCGGTGCTGCAGAACGGCACGGAAGTCGCTGTCGGCCCCGGCGTCACGATCAAGCCGGCCAGCTAGGCGACCGGCTTGGGTTACAACGCATGAACGAGGCCGACGCGCTCGATATCGTCCAGTACGCGGTGTGGACAGTGCTGACCGCTTCCGCGCCGGTGGTGCTGGTGGCAATGGCGGTCGGCATCGGCATCGCGCTGATCCAGGCGCTGACCCAGATCCAGGAAATCACCCTGACCTTCGTGCCGAAGATCGTCGCCATCATGCTGGTGGTGGCACTGACCGGCCCGTTCATCGGCGGCCAGATATCGGCCTTCACCAACGTCATCTTCGAGCGTATCGAGCACGGCTTCTGAGGCGGGAGGCGGAGTGCCTACTCCTTGCGCTCACCGGACGGCTTGCGGGCAGCCCTGTTGCGGCTAGATTGTGAATTGCGCGGCGTGGGCGCCACTGGTCTCAGGCGGTCTTCGAAAATCATGGGGCAGACTAAACCGGCCGGCAGGCCATGTGCGGAATAGCCGGCGTCTGGCGAAAGCGCGACCCGATCGGCGCCGGCGACCTGTCGGACATCGCCCGCATGATGCAGGCGCTGGCGCATCGCGGACCGGACGACCACGACAGCTGGAGCAGCAGCCGGCTCGCCCTGGGGCACCGCCGGCTTGCCATCATCGATCCCTCGCCCGCCGCCCGCGAGCCGATGCTGACCGCATGCGGCGAGGGCGTGCTCGCCTACAATGGCGAGGTCTACAACTACCGCTCGCTGCGCCAGACGATCGAGACGGAAGGCTGCGTTTTCCGCAGCGTCTCCGACACCGAAGTGGTTCTGCAGGCCCTGCATCATTGGGGTCCTGAAAAGGCCGTGCCGTTGTTCGACGGCATGTTTTCCTTTGCCTACTTCGACGCGCGCGACAACGCCCTGTGGCTCGCCCGCGACCGCCTCGGCATCAAGCCGATGGCGGTGGCCGAGACGGCCGAGCGGATCCTGTTCGCTTCCGAGGACAAGGCGATCCTCGCCAGCGACGGTTTTGCCCGCCGCATCGATGCGCGCGAGATCACCTTGCGGCTCGCCTGGCAGCACCGCGATTCGAGCCACAGCCTGTTCGACGGCATCGAACGGCTGCCACCGGCCGGCCTCTGGAAGATCACCGAAGCGGGCATCGAGAAGCGCTGCTTCTGGCACGTCCTCGACGTGCTGGAGGCGGCGCGCATCATCGGCGACCGGACCTCCGACGACGAGCATATGGCGCGGCTCGAAGCGCTGATCGAGGACAGCGTCGATATCCACTGCATCGCCGACGCCAGCATCGCCACGGCCTGTAGCAGCGGCGTCGATTCCGGTCTGATTACGGCGCTGTCGAAGCGCTTCAGGCCGGAGATTCACGGCTATGTCGTCGATCCCCGGCTTGGCCGCAGCGAGGCGGAAAACGCCGAACGGACCGGCCGTCGCGCCGGCGTCCCCCTGCGCCGGGTGCCGGTCGACAGGAACCGGTTCCTCGAGCTCTGGCCGAAAGCGGTCTGGCATCTTGAGAGCGACGGCTGGCACGCAAGCCATGTCGGGCTTCTGGCGCTTGCCGAGCAATGCCGGACCGACGGCGTCAAGGTGCTGCTTACCGGCGAAGGCGCCGACGAGCTTTTCGGCGGCTACAAATGGCAGGCCGAAAGCATGCGGCCCTGGCGCGCATGGTCATGGCCGGGACGGCTGTTCCGCTCGCGGCGCTGGCTCGATCGCAAATTCGGGCGCATGCGCCATGCGCCCTTCAAGACATCGACCGGCAATAGCTCCGCCTCGGAGCGCAATCTCGTGCTCAGGGCGCTGTCGCCGGAACTCAACTTCCTCCAGACCAGGATATTCGACCGGCTTGAGCCAGTGACGCCGCTCGGCGATCGCGCCTTCCTCGGAGCTTGCCTCTACGATCTCTATTCGCATCTGCAGGACTTGCTCAACCGACACGACAGGCTGAGCATGGCTGCCTCGGTGGAACTCAGGGTTCCCTTCCTCGAAAACCGGCTGATCGATTTCGCGATCCATTTGCCGAGGCGTCAGAAATTGCGCGGCAGGACCGGCAAGTGGCTTTTGAAGAAGGTCGCCGAAAAGCACCTGCCGCGCGAGAATGTCTACGCGCCGAAGAAAGGTTTCGAGATCTCGTCGGGCTTCACCCAGGGTAGCCAGGGCCTGCTGCGCGGCGGCTATCTGCGCGATGCCTTGAAATGGCCGGCCGCCGCCGTCGAAGACCTTGTCGACCTGGCAAAGCGCGACGAGGCCTCGAGGCTGCGCCTCGTCGGCATGGAACTGTTCCTGCGCCTCAATGCCGGCGGCGAGACGGCGGACAGCCTGACCCAGGCGCTGCATGCGGCCGCCGCGGATGCGCGCGCGCATTGAGCAGCGGTTGGTCCAAGGCGGCCAGACCATTGGCTTAGCCGCGCCAGGACGTATTTTTGCCTCGCTATCCTGTTGTTGGAGCATAATCTTTTTCAGGCAAGGGTCCGCCCCGCGTCGCCATGCTCCATCTCCGGAGATGGACATCCGCGTCGGCTGGGCCAACGACATGTGAAGCGGGACAGCACGGATGATCGACGACGAGCCGGACAGCGAACGCGTCTCGGCGCTGGCGCCGTTCCGGCACGGCATCTTCCGCGCCGTCTGGTCGGCCAGCCTTGTTTCGAACTTCGGCGGCCTCATCCAGGGCGTCGGCGCCGCATGGATGATGACCACGATCGCCACCTCCTCCTACCAGGTGGCGCTGGTCCAGGCCTCGACCACCTTGCCGATCATGCTGTTCGCGCTCATTGCCGGTGCCATCGCCGACAGCTTCAACCGGCGCAAGGTGATGCTGGTGGCGCAGTCGTTCATGCTGGTCGTCTCGGCGCTGCTCACCGTGTTCACCTGGTTCGGCTGGATGACACCTTGGACGCTGCTTGCCTTTACCTTCCTGATCGACAGCGGTACGGCGCTCAACAGCCCGTCATGGCAGGCCTCGGTGGGCGACATGGTGCCCCGCGCCAAGGTGCCGGCGGCGATCGCGCTCAACTCGATGGGCTTCAACATCACACGCAGCGTTGGCCCGGCGATCGGCGGCGTCATCGTTGCCGCCGCGGGTGCAGCCGCCGCCTTTGCCGCCAATGCCGTCAGCTATATCGGACTGATCGTCGTGCTGTTCCGCTGGAAGCCGGAAGTACCCGCGCCGACGTTGCCGCGCGAGGCACTCGGCGCGGCGATGGGCGCGGGGCTGCGCTACGTCGCGATGTCGCCCAATATCGGCAAGGTGCTGGCGAGAGGCTCGGCCTTCGGCTTCAGCGCCGGCGCCGTGCTGGCGCTCCTGCCGCTGGTGGCGCGCGACGTCGTCAAGGGCGATGCCTTGACCTATGGCATCATGCTCGGCGCTTTCGGCATCGGCGCGGTCGGCGGCGCGCTGATCAGCGTGCGGCTGAGGCAGTTGCTCTCCAGCGAAACGATGGTGCGCGCCGCCTTTGCCGGCTTTGCGCTCTGCGCCTCAACGCTGCCGTCAGCCACAATGCCTGGCAGACGTCGGCCGGCCTGCTTGTCGGCGGTGCCTGCTGGGTGATCGCGCTCTCGCATTTCAACGTCACGGTGCAGATGTCGACGCCGCGCTGGGTGGTGGGCCGTGTGCTGTCGATTTACCAGACGGCGACCTTCGGCGGCATTGCCCTGGGCAGCTGGATCTGGGGCGTCGTCGCCGACGCCCATGGCGCCGAGGCTGCGTTGATGGCGGCCGCCATCGCCATGCTGGCGGGTGGCGCGATTGGCTTCTTCCTGCCTTTGCCGAAGCAGACCGTCCTCAACCTCGATCCACTCAACAGGTTCAAGGAGCCGATGCTGGCGCTCGACTTGAAGCCGCGCAGCGGCCCGATCGCCATTATGATCGAATACGTCATCCGCGCGGAGGACGAGCCGGAATTCCTC
>NZ_RZOJ01000165.1:0-11746 GCF_003998845.1 Mesorhizobium sp. M4A.F.Ca.ET.022.05.2.1
GCTGAATACAGGGTGACCGAGGTCGTGACCTGCGCCTACACCTTCACCGCCGACGAGAAGTTCTTGGCGCACGAAAGGGGCAAATGCCTGGTCGTCTCGGCCTGCTCCGGTCATGGCTACAAGTTCGGCGCGGCGGTCGGCAGGCGTGTCGCCAAAGCCGTTGGCGACGGTGATGTCGGCGGCCTCAAGAAGTGGCTGCGGGCAGAGGTGGCCTAATCCCGGCAATGGCGCTCGATATGCACGCGCCGCCAGTGCGTGGAGCCTTCCCTGACCAGAACCCGACGCGCCACCCTCTGGTATGAGGGCGCGATCTCGGTGATGCGCCGCCGCTCCGGCCGCACCAGCACCTCCCGGGCGACGCTCTCATATTCGGCCGGAAGGACCACGCGCCGCACACGCTCGGGTTCGATGACCACGGTTTCGGCGACCCGCGCATAGCGGGCCTTGCGCCACACCTTGCACAGTACCTTGCGGCCGTGGATGATGCGCCATTCCCAGGCATAGCCGCCATCGTCAACCTTGACCGTGTGGTAGACGGTGCGGCTGACGGCCGGCACCACCTCGTAGCTGACGCGGGCTGGCGCGATCTGCTCGACGCTCTCGCGCGTGCCGTAGATCGGCGCATCGTAGTCGACGAGTTGGCCGCCGGGGCTGACCATCAAGTCCTCGTAAACGGTATCGTAGACCGCCGGCCTGCGGATCGGCTCGTAGCATTCGAGCGCGCGGGCGCCGGCAGCCGTTTGCGATATCGTGGCAAGGATGGCGAGGCCCGCCACGGCCAGGGATGCAGGGCTTTTGCGGATCATGACATTCCCCCATGGAAAAGAACGCCAGTTCAACGCGGAAGTTGTAGCGGAAGCTCCGTGCCCGGAAAGCGGTTTTGCGGCTTTTCGTTAAGGGGCGCGGTTAAGAAAGTGCTACCGTTTCGGAGTGCCCCGGGAGCCGGTTCGTCGAAAGACGCTTCGCTCCCGCCTTTCGTGGTGGTAGCGCTTGATTCGGCTTAACCAGATGGCTAGGAGGGGCGGCCTTGCGTTAGGGTGAGCCGGCATCCTATTTACATCCTAACGATCCAGAACCGATTCTGCCCGATTGCTCATACTCCCCGGCGCCGGAATCCCATCTTCAAAAAGGGATAGTCCATGAAGAACCCCGTCGAAACCTACATGAACCTCGTTCCGATGGTGGTCGAACAGACCAATCGCGGCGAGCGGGCCTACGACATTTTCTCGCGCCTGCTGAAGGAGCGCATCATCTTCATCACCGGTCCGGTCGAGGACGGCATGGCGACGCTGGTTTGTGCACAGCTTTTGTTCCTCGAGGCGGAGAACCCGAAGAAGGAAATCAGCCTCTACATCAATTCGCCGGGCGGTGTCGTCACTTCGGGCATGGCGATCTACGACACCATGCAGTTCATCAAGCCGGCGGTGTCGACGCTCTGCATCGGCCAGGCCGCCTCGATGGGCTCGCTGCTGCTTTGCGCCGGCCACAAGGACATGCGCTTCGCCACGCCGAACGCCCGCATCATGGTCCACCAGCCGTCCGGCGGCTTCCAGGGTCAGGCCTCAGACATCGAACGTCATGCCCAGGACATCATCAAGCTGAAGCGCCGCCTCAACGAGGTCTACGTCAAGCACACCGGCAAGAGCTATGACGAGATCGAAAAGACGCTCGACCGTGACCATTTCATGACCGCCGACGAGGCCAAGGACTTTGGTCTGATCGACAAGGTCATTTCGTCGCGCGAGGCCGCCGAAGTCGCCGCCGCATAGGCCCCGGTTGGCAGCCTGGTGGCGGGAAAACACGCTTTTGGCGTGGCTTGCGGCATTTCGGCCACAATTGGCTGTTCCCTCGACGGGTGGGATTGCCTACGTTAAGGCTATGTTGATTTTCGACGGCTTAGCTTTGTGTGGGGTTGCTGCGAATCGTTGCCGCGTCTTCTGATTTGTGTTTCGTACGGAATACGCTGTGTGAGCTGGGACACTGGCGGTAGCGCATTCTCGCGATAGATTGATGAGACGCCCTTGGCCAGACCATCGGCGGGCGGGCGGTGAAAGGACAGGAAAATGAGCAAGGTCGGCAACAACGGCGGTGATTCAAAGAACACGCTCTACTGCTCGTTTTGCGGCAAAAGCCAGCACGAGGTGCGCAAGCTGATTGCCGGTCCGACGGTCTTCATCTGCGATGAATGCGTCGAGCTCTGCATGGACATCATCCGCGAGGAGAACAAGACCTCGATGGTGAAGTCGCGCGAGGGCGTGCCGACCCCGCAGGAGATCCTCAAGGTCCTCGACGACTATGTCATCGGCCAGCCCTACGCCAAGCGCGTGCTGTCGGTGGCTGTTCACAACCACTACAAGCGCCTCGCGCACGCCGGCAAGAACAACGATGTCGAGCTGGCCAAGTCCAACATCCTTTTGATCGGCCCGACTGGTTGCGGCAAGACGCTGCTGGCGCAGACGCTGGCCCGCATCATTGACGTGCCCTTCACCATGGCCGACGCCACGACGCTGACCGAGGCCGGCTATGTCGGCGAGGACGTCGAGAACATCATCCTCAAGCTGTTGCAGTCGGCCGACTACAATGTCGAGCGCGCCCAGCGCGGCATCGTCTACATCGACGAGATCGACAAGATCTCGCGCAAGTCCGACAACCCCTCGATAACCCGTGACGTGTCGGGCGAGGGCGTGCAGCAGGCGCTGTTGAAGATCATGGAAGGCACCGTTGCCTCGGTGCCGCCGCAGGGTGGCAGGAAGCACCCGCAGCAGGAATTCCTGCAGGTCGACACCGCCAACATCCTGTTCATCTGCGGCGGCGCCTTCGCCGGGCTGGACAAGATCATCTCGGATCGCGGCCGCAAGACCTCGATCGGCTTCGGCGCCACGGTCGCTTCGCCCGAGGATCGCCGCACCGGCGACATCTTCCGCCAGGTCGAGCCCGAGGATCTGCTGAAGTTCGGCCTGATCCCCGAATTCGTTGGCCGTCTGCCCGTGCTGGCGACGCTGGAAGATCTCGACGAGCCGGCGCTGATCCAGATCCTGACCGAGCCGAAGAACGCGCTGGTCAAGCAGTACCAGCGCCTGTTCGAGATGGAGAATGTCGACCTGACCTTCCACGAGAACGCGCTGTCGGCGATTGCCAAGCGCGCCATCGAGCGCAAGACCGGCGCGCGCGGCCTGCGTTCGATTATGGAAGCCATCCTGCTCGACACCATGTTTGAACTGCCGGCACTGGAAGGCGTGCGTGAGGTGGTAATTTCGGAAGAGGTGGTGTCCGGCAACGCCCGGCCGCTCTATATCTATTCCGAGCAGAAGGAAAAGAAGGGCTCCGTCAGCGCCTGATCGGGGTCCGGCATTTGAATTCTCTTGAAACGGCGCCGCGAGGCGCCGTTTTGCTGAGAGGGCGCCTTGCCTGGCCGATGGAGTAGGATGAACGGACCGTGTTTGCCCTTGATCTTTGCCGCTTACACATCCAACTAACAGCAGAAGGCCGTGGTGCCGAATTCTGTGCTGTAAAACTCCCGTCACAAACGGTGGTAGGCGGAACGATCCTCGGTCGTTAATATGAGATTCGCGGTTGGCTCAATTAGCGGCCGCGACATGAAAGGTTGGACAATGGCCAAAATATCCAGGGCTTCCGGCGACGGCGTCTTCGCGGTCCTCCCGCTGCGCGACATCGTTGTGTTTCCGCACATGATCGTTCCGCTCTTTGTCGGGCGCGAAAAGTCGATCAAGGCGCTGGAAGAGGTGATGGGTCAGGAAAAGCAGATCCTGCTTGCGACCCAGATGAACGCAGCCGACGACGATCCCGAGCCCGATGCGATCTACGACATCGGCACGCTCGCCAATGTGCTGCAATTGCTGAAGCTTCCCGACGGCACCGTGAAGGTGCTGGTCGAAGGCGCCTCGCGCGCGAAGATCGTTTCGTTCACCGATCGCCCCGACTTCCATGAGGCCCGCGCGTCGGCGCTGGTCGAGCCGGAAGAGGAGGAGGTCGAAATCGAGGCGCTCGCCCGCTCGGTCGTCACCGACTTCGAGAACTACGTCAAGCTGAACAAGAAGATCTCGCCCGAAGTGGTCGGCGCCGCCAGCCAGATCGACGACTATTCCAAGCTCGCCGACACGGTTGCCTCGCACCTCGCCATCAAGATCCCCGAGAAGCAGGAGATGCTGGCCACGCTGTCCGTCAAGGAGCGGCTGGAAAAGGCGATGGGCTTCATGGAAGCCGAAATCTCCGTCCTGCAGGTGGAGAAGCGCATCCGCTCGCGCGTCAAGCGCCAGATGGAGAAGACCCAGCGCGAGTACTACCTAAACGAGCAGATGAAGGCGATCCAGAAGGAGCTCGGCGAGGGCGAGGACGGCCGCGACGAGGCCGCCGAGATCGAGGCGCGCATCAAGAAGACCAAGCTCTCCAAGGAGGCCCGCGAGAAGGCGGAAGCCGAATTGAAGAAGCTGCGGACGATGTCGCCCATGTCGGCGGAATCGACCGTCGTGCGCAACTATCTCGACTGGATCCTGTCGATCCCGTGGGGCAAGAACTCCAAGGTCAAGCATGATCTGGCCTTCGCGCAGAACGTGCTCGACACCGACCATTTCGGTCTCGACAAGGTCAAGGACCGCATCGTCGAGTATCTCGCCGTGCAGAGCCGCCAGAAGAAGATCAAGGGGCCGATCCTGTGCCTCGTCGGTCCTCCCGGCGTCGGCAAGACCTCGCTCGGCAAGTCGATCGCCAAGGCGACCGGCCGAGAGTTCATCCGCATGGCGCTCGGCGGCGTGCGCGACGAGGCCGAGATCCGTGGCCACCGGCGCACCTATATCGGCTCGATGCCCGGCAAGGTCATCCAGTCGATGAAGAAGGCCAAGAAGTCCAACCCGCTCTTCCTGCTCGACGAGATCGACAAGATGGGCCAGGACTTCCGCGGCGACCCGTCATCGGCCCTGCTCGAGGTGCTCGATCCTGAGCAGAACTCGACGTTCATGGACCACTACCTCGAGGTCGAATACGACCTGTCGAGCGTGATGTTCGTGACGACGGCGAACACGCTGAACATCCCTGCGCCGCTGATGGACCGCATGGAGATCATCCGTATCGCCGGCTATACCGAGGACGAGAAGATCGAGATCGCCAAGCGGCACCTGATGCCGAAGGTGATCCGCGACCACGCACTGCAGCCGAAAGAATTCTCCGTCGGCGAGGACGCGATCCGCGGCATCATCCAGACCTACACCCGCGAAGCGGGCGTGCGAAGCCTGGAGCGTGAGCTGATGAAGCTCGGGCGCAAGGCGGTGACCGAGATCCTGAAGACGAAGAAGAAGTCGGTCACCATCACCGCCGACAATCTCGCCGACTATCTCGGTGTGCCGCGCTACCGTTTCGGCCAGGTCGAGGCGGACGATCAGGTCGGTGTCGTCACCGGTCTTGCCTGGACGGAAGTCGGCGGCGAGCTGCTGACGGTCGAAGGCGTCATGATGCCCGGCAAGGGCCGCATGACGGTGACCGGCAATTTGCGCGACGTGATGAAGGAATCGATCTCGGCGGCGGCCTCCTATGTCCGCTCGCGTGCTCTCGATTTCGGCATCGAGCCGCCGCTGTTCGACAAGCGTGACATCCACGTCCACGTGCCGGAGGGGGCAACCCCGAAGGACGGCCCGTCGGCTGGCGTGGCAATGGCGACCGCCATCATCTCGGTGCTGACCGGCATTCCGATCAAGGCCGATGTCGCCATGACCGGCGAGATCACGCTGCGCGGCAGGGTGCTGCCGATCGGCGGTCTCAAGGAGAAGCTGCTGGCCGCGCTGCGCGGCGGTATCAAGAAGGTGCTGATCCCGGAAGACAACGCCAAGGACCTGGCGGAGATCCCGGACAACGTGAAGAACGGCATGGAGATCATTCCGGTCTCGCGGGTCGGCGAGGTGCTGCGCCACGCGCTGGTGCGGATGCCGGAGGCGATCGAGTGGGTCGAGCCGGTAAACGCGCCGGCCGCGGCCGACAGTGGCGACGATGCCGGAAAGTCGCTTGCGCATTAGTTTTAGCTAAAGTTGCAGCGCACAAAACGAAAGCCGGGTCTCGCGCCCGGCTTTTTAATGTGAAAAACCCCGGAATTCCGGGCTTTTTTCGGATTTTTTCCGCTTTTTCGACTTGGTTGCAGGAACGCTTCTTTCTAAAGTCCGTTTCCTGCCGGATGAGTCGAAAGTTCCGGTTTTCTCATGGAAGGGAATTTTGATGAACAAGAACGAACTGGTGTCCGCTGTCGCCGATGCCGCGAGCATTTCGAAGGGTGACGCCCAGTCAGCCGTCGATGCGGTGTTTTCCGTGATCACTGGCGAACTGAAGAAGGGCGGCGATGTCCGGCTTGTGGGCTTCGGAAATTTCACCGTGTCAAAACGCGCTGCTTCGACCGGCCGCAACCCGCAGACCGGCGCCGAAGTGAAGATTCCGGCGCGCACCGTGCCGAAATTCTCGGCCGGGAAGGGCCTCAAGGACGCGGTCAACTAAGACCTTTTTCTTTAAAGATCAGAAAAGCCGGGCTTGCCCGGCTTTTCTTTTGCCCATCGCCAGCAGGGCGGATCAGCCCGTCGGCGCGTCCGCGCGCAGCAGCCCTTCCTGCTTCAGGTCGACCCACAGGGCGGCGGGCAGCTTGACGTCGAGCAGCGCGCGGTTGCTTTCGACCTCGGCCGGCCGTTGACCGCCGGGGATTACCGACACGACGGACGGATGCTGCAGCGGGAACTGCAGCGCCGCCTCGATCAGGCGCACCCTGTGGCGCTTGCAGACCGCCTCGATGCGCGCCACGCGATCGAGCACCTCCTTCGGCGCCTCCGAATAATCATAGAAGGCTCCCGGCTTCGGCCCCGTCGCCAGGATGCCGGAATTGTAGGGGCCGCCGAGCACGATGCCGATGCCGCGCTTTTGGCAGAGCGGCAGGAAGGATTGCAAAGCCTCCTGCTCCAGCAGCGTGTAGCGCCCGGCCAGCAGGAAAAGGTCGAAATCGCCGCGCTCGGCCAGCGCCTCACAGACCTGCCATTCATTGATGCCGCCGCCGAAGGCCTTGATCACGCCCTGGTCGCGCAGCGAAAGCAGCCCGTAATAGCCGGAGGACATGAACTCCTCGATGCGACGGTCGGACGCCTCCTTGCTGCCATGGGTGAAGATATCGACGTCGTGGACGAACAGGATGTCGATGCGGTCGACGCCGAGGCGTTCCAGCGAAGCCTCGAAGGAGCGCATGACGCCGTCATAGCTATAGTCGTAGACCTCTTGGCGCGACGGCGTGTCGAAGAACTTGCCGATGCCGGTGCGCTGATCCGGCGGGCAGGCGCGCATCAGGCGCCCGACCTTGCTCGACAGCACATAGTCGTCGCGCTTCTTGCCGCGCAGGAACGGGTTGAGCCGGGTTTCCGACAGGCCGAGACCATAGAGCGGCGCGGTGTCGAAGTAGCGGCAGCCGGTGTTCCAGGCCGCTTCCAGCGTGGCATGGGCGTCCTCGTCGGAGACGGCGCGGTAGAGATTGCCGAGCGGCGCCGTGCCGAAGCCGAGCTCGGTAAAGTCGATGCCGCCATTGCCGATGCGGTCGAAATGCCGTGTCTTCATGTCGTGGAGTTTTCCTGGGGCTGATTTGTCTGACATGACACTATCACGCCCGTGGCACAGCAAAAGCGTTGACGACCGTTGGACGCGCATTTTCGCGGTGATAGCATGAACAAAAACAAGCTGTTCGGGGAAAGCGTGAAGCAAGGATCGCCACTGCGTTTCGAGGCGCGCACAAAGGTGGAAAGCGCATGACTGGCGCCGGCACGGATCTGTTCGCGATCGCGCTGAACGAGCTCGGCGACGTGTTGGCGAAGGTGGACGAGGCGCGCATCGACGCCGCCTGCGACCTGCTCGCCGGCGCCGGCAAGATCGCCGTCTATGGCTGCGGCCGCGAGGCGCTGCAGATCAAGGGCTTCGCCATGCGGCTCTACCATCTCGGCCTGTCGGTATCTGTGGTCGGCGACATGACCACACCGCCGCTCGGCAAGGGCGATGTCTTCCTGGTCAGCTCCGGACCGGGCGAGACCACCACGGTGCTGACCCTGATGCAGGTTGCCCGGGCCGCAGGCGCAAAGGTGCTGCTGCTCACCGCCGAGGCCGAGGGCAGCGCCACGAAGCGCGCCGATTTCACCTTGCTCATTCCGGCGCAGACCATGGCCAGCGACCAGGGCACGGCAAAGACCTCCGTCTTGCCGATGGGGTCGCTGTTCGAGGGCGCGCTGTTCCTGCTCTTCGAGGTGATGGTGCTGAAGCTCAAGGCGCTGACCGGTGCCTCGCCGGAGGCCATGCGCGCCCGCCACACCAATATGGAGTAGGGCGATGCGTTACGAATTGATGCTGCCGCACCAGATCCGCAAGGCGATCACGGAGAACTGGCCGGTCGCTCTGCCGCTCGGCGTGCTCGAGTACCATGGCGAGCACATGGCCGTCGGCATGGACACGCTGGCCGTCGTCAAGACGCTCGAGCTGTTCGGGAAGGAGGCCGACATCGTCATCCTGCCGCCCTTCTACTACGGCGCCGCGAGCTATGCGGTGGCGCCGCCGGAAGGCAGCGGCTCGGTGCAGGTCGGCGGCAATCAGCTGGCGCCGTTCGCCGAGGAGCTGTTCTTCAGCCTGCTGCGCATCGGCTTTCGCAACATCCACGCCATCATCCACCACCAGACCGAGAATTTCGCCGCCGGCATGCCGACCGATCTCGCTTTCAAGGCCGCCGGCCGGCAAGCGATCTTCCGCTTTCTGGAAAAAGAGCGCGGCGAGGGCTGGTGGGGTTCAGAGGCGATGGCGGACTACTATGCAGGCCATGCCAAGGGCGAGAACTTCTTCAATTGGGTCCAGGTGCATCCGCTGATGTCGGCCGCCATGAACGGCCGGTACCCGTTCGACCATGCCGGCATCGGCGAAACCTCGCTGATGCTGGCGCTGTGCCCCGAAGCGGTCGACGCCGGCCGCCTCGCCGACAATACAAGCTGGTACACGGCGAGCGCGCCGGAAGCTTCGGCCGAGCTGGGCAGGAAGGGCGTCGCCATGATCCTCGAGCATTTAAGGTCGATCCTGCGGGCCTAGCTCCCCCTTCTCCCTTGTGGGAGAAGGTGTCGCCGAAGGCGACGGATGAGGGGTGCTCCAGGGAATGCCGACGTCTCACTCCGCTGGAACACCCCTCATCCGTCTCGGCGCTGACGCGCCGATCCACCTTCTCCCACAAGGGGAGAAGGGGAGGCGGCTACTTCACCGCGCCGGCCGTCATGCCCATGATCAGGTAGCGTTCCAGAAGGATGCCGATGACGGCAAGCGGCGTGATGGCGGCGGTGGCGAGTGCGGCCATCGACCACCAGTTGATGCCTTGCGACCCGGTCTGGCTCGCCACCATGACGGGAATGGTCTTGGCGTCGGTCGAGGTCAAAAGCGCGGCGAAGAAATACTCGTTCCAGCACAGCACCATCGCCAGGATGAAGGCCGCGACCATGCCAGGCAGCGCGATCGGCATGACGATGCGGAAGAAGGCGCCCCAGATCGACAGGCCGTCGACGAGCGCTGCCTCCTCCAGCTCGACCGGGATCGAATTGAACTGGTCGCGCATGATCCAGATGACGATCGGCAGCACCATCAGCGTGTAGAGCAGGATCAGCCCGACGCGCGTGTCGAGCAGGCCGACCTCGCGGTAGAGCACCAGGAAGGGCAGCGCCAGCACCACCGGCGGCAGGATCAGCTGCGACAGGAAGAAGAAGGAGATGTCCTCGTTCTTGAACCAGGCAAAGTGGTAGCGGTAGCGGGTCAGGCCGTAGGCGGCGAGGCTCCCGATGATGATGGCGAGGCCGGATGCGCCGACCGAGGCGATGACCGAATTCATGAAGCGCTTGAAGAACTCGTCGCGCACGGTCGAGGTCTGCGTGATCGAGTCCGGCGACAGGCCGAGCGAGCGCCAGCCCTTCCAGTCAGGCTGGAAGTCGACGAACGGGATCAGATGGCCCTGGGTGACGTCGACCGCCGATTTGAATGACGTCGTGATCGTCCAGTAGATCGGGAAAAGGCAGATGAAGGACCAGAACACCAGCGCGCCATAGATGAAGACGCGGCTGGTCAGGAAGCTCGCCGGCGAGCTGATTTCGGAGACGGAATAGTCGGTGGTCTGGACGCTCATGTTGCCGGCCGCTCAGTTGACGTTGCGCACGAAGCGGCTGGCGAATTTCAGCAGCCAGGTCACGAACACGATGATGATGACGAGATAGGCCATGGCCAGCATCGTGCCGTAGCCGACATTCGAGCGGTCGCGGTACTCGCGGTAGATGAAGCTCGACACCGAATCCGTGGCGCCGCCGGGCCCGCCCGACGTCACCGTGATGATGATGTCGGCCAGCTTCAGCTTGAAGATGATGCGCAGGATCACCGCTGTCACCGACACCGGCAGCATCAGTGGGAAAGTGACCTGCCAGAAGGTCTGCCAGGCGGTGGCGCCGTCGACGCGCGCCGCCTCAAGCACCTCGCGCGACATCGCCTGCAGGCCGGCAAGCAGCATGATCATCATGAACGGGATGAAGGTCCAGGCATCCAGCACCATGACCGAGATGCGGGCGGTGATCGGGTTGGAGAAGAAGGCGGGATTGTCCCAGCCGAGGTATCGCGCCAGCGTCGCCGCCGGGCCGAAGCGATACTCCATCAGCGACTTGCCGATCATCCACGACACCGCGACCGGCGACAACATCAGCGGCATCAGGAAGACGACGCGGAAGAATTTGCGGGCGCGGATCTGCGCGTTGAGGAGCAGCGCCAGGCCGAAGGCGATGACATATTCGACGAACACCGCGAGCACATACAGTACCATGTTGAACAGCGCGTTGCGGTAGTAGGGGTCGGCCAGCATCTGCCAGAAATTGTCGAGCCCGTTGAACTTGCGGCCGGAGAAGGAACTGAGGTTCCAGTCGGTCAGCGCGATGTAGAAGCCGAACAGGGTCGGGAAGACCACCATGGCAATGGTGAACAGCAATGCGGGAAGCAGGAACAGCGCGCGCTGGCCGTCCTCGCCGCGCGTCAGCACCTGCCCAATGCCCAGCGCCACGCCCCACAGCACATAGGCATAGACGATCGGCCGCCAGGTATCGAAGCCGAGCGTGGTGACTTCCGTCTTGTAGAGGATCTGCAGCGCGATGACGGCGAGCAGGCCGAGCGTCGCCGCGGCCATCAGGGCGAAACCGAGCCGCTTGCGGCCGGGTGCGATCAGATCGGCTGGAACGCCGTTTGCCGGCCATGCATTGGTTGGCAAGGTCTGGTCAGCCACGCGACCCGTCCGTCGATACAAAAGCTTACGACCGGCCCGTCCGGTCAAAACAGGGTCCGGCGGCTTTGCGTCGCCGGACCCCGGTTCATCATACGATCAGGCTACACGCCGAGCGAGGCTTTGTAGAGCTTGATCTGGTTTTCGCGGCCGATCTGGTCGGTCAGCTTCTCCCAGGCGGCGGCGATGGCATCGGCGCCTTCCTGCGCCTTCATCTTGCCGGCGAAGGTGTTGGCCAGGATGTCCTCGGCGGCGCTGTAGTACTGGAAGATGCCGGGGATACGCGGCTCGATCGCCGCGTTCGGATGATTGTAGCTGTCACCCTCGGACTTGAGGTAGGAGCTGATGAACGCCTCGTCGTAGCCGGCCGCCACCCATTCTGGAATGTTGAAATGGCTGTTGCGGTAGGGCTGGAAGCCCGACGGATAGGCCGCGCACCAGAGCGACAGG
>NZ_RZOJ01000166.1:0-11725 GCF_003998845.1 Mesorhizobium sp. M4A.F.Ca.ET.022.05.2.1
GCTATACGCATAAATATTTCCGCGTCGCCCATTCCGCCGCCGAGCTTGCCCAGCAGCAGACCGCGATCGCCGACTGGTCGCGCATGTCCTATGGCTGGATGGGGCGCACGCCCGATTACAAGGCGGCGCTGATGAACACGCTCGGCGCCAATGCCGAATGGTACGGCCCGTTCAAGGACAATGCGCTCGCCTGGCACAAACGCGCCCAGGAAGCGGTCCTGTTTATGAACCACGCCATCGTCAATCCGCCGATCGACCGCCACAAGCCGGCCGAGGCCGTGAAGGACGTGTTCGTGCACATCACCAAGGAGAACGATGCCGGCATCTGGGTGTCGGGCGCCAAGGTGGTGGCGACGTCGTCGGCGCTGACCCACTACAATTTCCTGGCGCAAAGCTCGGCGACGGTCACCGAGGACCCATCGCTGTCAGTGATGTTCATCGTGCCGATGAACGCGCCGGGGATAAAGATGTTCTGCCGCGTCTCCTATGAGCAGACGGCGAACACGACCGGCCAGCCTTTCGACTATCCCTTGTCGTCGCGCTTCGACGAGAACGACGCGATCCTGGTGCTGGACAACGTCTTCATCCCTTGGGAGGACGTGCTGGTGCTGCGCGACGCGCAGAAGATCCTGTCCTTCCATCCGGCGTCGGGCTTCATGCACGGCTACTGCTTCCAGGGCTGCACGCGCTTCGCCGTCAAGCTCGACTTCCTCTGCGGCCTGCTCGCCAAGGCGCTGCGCGCTACAGGCGGCGATGCCTTCCGCGGCAACCAGGCAGCACTCGGCGAGGTGATCGCGCTGCGCCACATGTTCTGGAGCTTTTCCAACGCCATGGCACACAACCCGATCCCGTGGGCCAGCGGCGCGGTGCTGCCCAATCTCGAGGCGGCCCTCTCCTACCGCACCTTCATGTCGGAGGCCTATCCGCGCGTCATCGACACGGTGCGCCGGGTGATCGCCTCGGGGCTGATCTACCTGCCGTCCTCGGCCAGGGATTTCGACAATCCGGAGATCGACCGCTACCTCGCGCAATATGTGCGCGGCTCCAACGACATGGGCCATGTCGAGCGCATCAAGATCATGAAGCTGTTGTGGGACGCGACCGGCACCGAATTCGGCGGCCGCCACGCGCTCTACGAGCTCAACTATGCCGGTGCGCCGGAAGAGGTGCGGCTGCAGGTGCTGAAGGGCGCCGAGCGCGGCGGCCGGCTGAAGCAGATGGAGGAGCTGGTCGACCAATGCATGGCCGACTATGACGAGAAGGGCTGGACCGGCGACACCTGGCTGCCGCCGCTTTCAGCTGCGGCGAGCTGAGGAGGCCGGCCATGGAGGCGCAGGTCTCGAGGCTGGAATTCCGTGACGCCATGGCGCGGGTCTGTGCGCCGGTCAACATCGTCACCACGGACGGCCCGGCCGGGCGCGGCGGCTTCACCGCCACCGCCATGTGCAGCGTTTCGGACGATCCGCCGACGCTGCTGGTTTGCATGAACGAGCGCTCGGCGCAGACCGGCCTGTTCCTCGCCAACCAGCGCTTCTGCGTCAACGTGCTGACCCAGTCGCACATGCATTTGGCGGGAAAGTTCGCCGGCGCGATCCGCGACATGGCCGAGCGCTACAATGCGGCGCGCTGGCAGACTATGCCGTCCGGCATGCCGGCGCTGCTCGACGCCATCGTCAGCTTCGACTGCGAGATCGGCGCGGTGAACAAGGTCGGCACGCACAATGTGATGTTCGGCCGCGTCGTCGACATCCGCCACGGCAGCGACAAGGCGGCGCTGCTCTATGTCGGCCGCAACTACATGCAGCCGAGCGCGGTCGGCAGTTTCGGGGGGTGAGGAGCGGCGCCCCCTCACCCGGATTGCCAACCGGAATTGCGAAGGGCAATTCGGGGCAATCCGACCTCTCCCCAAGGGGAGAGGAGATCGCCAGCGCCAGCGCTTGTCTCTTCTCCCCAGCGGGGAGAAGGTGGCCGCGAAGCGGCCGGATGAGGGGGCGCTCGCGCGAAACTCAGCCCTGTTCCGTCGACTCCGACTGGATGAGGCTTTCCAGCATATCCAGCAGCCGCTCATGCTCGGCGGCGCCGTAGCGCTTCTCGATCGCGTCGTAGATGGCGATGCGCTCGGGCGTCAGGTCCTCGATCAGCGCCAGACCAGCCGGGCTGATGGCGAGCAGCGCGCGGCGGCCGTCATCCTTGACCTTGTTGCGGGTGATGAACTCACGTTCCTCCATCGCCTTGATGATGCGGGTCAGGCTTGGCGGCAGGATGGAGGCGCGGTTGGCGAGTTCGGTGGCCTCCAGCGGCCCAGTCTCGGAAAGAACCCGCAGCACGCGCCATTGCTGCTCGGTGATGTCGTGGCGGGCAAGCATCGGCCGGAAATGCGCCATGATCACCTCGCGAGCGCGAAGCAGAGCCATCGGCAGGGAGCGACGAGTGCTCGGTGGTAGCAAAATCAGGTCTCCGAAAAATCCAATCCAGTACGAGTCGCGGTAAATATTAGCACCCCGATCGCAGCTATATCCGCGATTTTACCGGGAGCGGCAATCCCGCCGCCGGGACACAGAGAACGACGCTTGACATTCGATCGTCAAGATGTAATTCACATGTTAATTAAAAGGTGGAGGAAACCTTTGCCCCATATGGCGATCGAATATTCGGCGAATCTCGACGCGAAGGTCGACATGGGCGCGCTTTGCGAGCTGGTCTCGCGGACCATCCTCGAAACCGGCCTGTTCGAACAAGGTGCAGTCCGGGTGCGCGCCTTCCGCGCCGAGGTCTATGCGATTGCCGACCGCCTGCCCGAGAACGGGTTCATCGACATGAACTTCCGTATCGGCAAGGGCCGCAGCGCGGCGGAAAAGAAGAGCGCCGGCGAAGCGATCTTTGCCGCAGTGTCCGAGCATCTGGCGACGCTGTTCGCGACGCCGCATTTCGCGCTGTCGCTGGAGATCCGCGAGATCGACGCCGAACTCAGCTGGAAGAAAAACGCCATCCACCCGCGGCTGCGTGGCAAGTGACTGAGCGCTAGAGAACAGGAAAGACCCATGGCGGCACTGGACGACAATCTGCGCAAGGCCGAGGCTTATCTGGAACGCTTCAGGAAGCATGGCGTGCTCAACCAGATCGGCGGCGAGGCGGTGCCCTCCGCCGACGGCTCGACCTATGAGACGATCTCGCCGATCGACCTGAAGCCGATCGCCACGGTGGCGCGCGGCAAGCCCGCCGACATCGACCGAGCCGCCAGGGCGGCGAAGGCCGCCTTCAAGGAATGGGCGGCGATATCGGGCGATGCCCGCAAGAAGCTGCTGCACAAAATCGCCGACGCCATCGTCGCGCGCGCCGAGGAGATCGCCTTCGTCGAGTGCATGGACACCGGCCAGTCGCTGAAGTTCATGGCCAAGGCGGCATTGCGTGGCGCCGAGAACTTCCGCTTCTATGGCGACCGCGCGCCGGAAGCCCGCGACGGCCAGACGATCCGCGCGCCGAACCAGGTCAACATGACGACGCGGGCGCCGATCGGTCCCGTCGGCGTGATCACGCCGTGGAACACGCCGTTCATGCTGTCGACCTGGAAGATCGCGCCGGCGCTTGCCGCCGGCTGCACCATCGTCCACAAGCCGGCGGAACTGTCGCCGCTGACCGCGCGCCTGCTTGTCGAGATCGCCGAGGAGGCCGGCCTGCCCAAGGGCGTGTGGAACCTCGTCAACGGCTTCGGCGAAGACGCCGGCCGCGCACTGACCGAACACCCCGACATCAAGGCGATCGGCTTCGTCGGCGAGAGCCGCACCGGCTCGATGATCATGCGCCAAGGCGCTGAAACGCTGAAGCGCGTGCATTTCGAGCTTGGCGGCAAGAACCCGGTGATCGTGTTCGCCGACGCCGATCTCGAACGCGCCGCCGACGCCGCGATCTTTATGATCTATTCGCTCAACGGCGAGCGCTGCACCTCATCGTCGCGCCTGCTGGTCGAGGAAGGCATCTACGATAAGTTCACGGCGCTGGTCGCGGAGAAGGCCAAGCGCATCAGGGTCGGCCATCCGCTCGATCCCGAAACCGTGGTCGGTCCGCTGATCCATCCGGTGCATGAGGAAAAGGTCCTGTCCTATATCGATATCGGCAAGTCGGAAGGCGCGGTCGTCGCCACCGGCGGCGGCAAGTTCGACGGCCCGGGCGGCGGCTGCTATGTCAGCCCGACGCTGTTTGTCGGCGCCACCAACAAGATGCGCATCGCCCAGGAAGAGATCTTCGGGCCGGTGCTGACCGCGATCTCGTTCAAGGACGAGGCCGAGGCGCTGGCTCTGGCCAACGACACCCAATACGGCCTGACCGGGTACCTCTGGACCTCCGACGTCACGCGCGCCTTCCGCTTCACCGACGCGCTCGAGGCCGGCATGATCTGGGTGAACTCCGAGAATGTGCGGCATTTGCCGACGCCGTTCGGCGGCGTGAAAAGTTCGGGGATCGGCCGCGACGGCGGCGACTGGTCATTCGATTTCTACATGGAAACCAAGAACATCGCGTTCGCCACGGCGCCGCATTCCATCCAGAAGCTCGGCGGCTGACCGGAGATCCAAAGATGCCCCTGCCCCAACCCAACCTCTACCCGGCTTTCAATATCATTCGGCTTTCGCATGTCGAGCTCGCCGTCACCGATCTGGCGAAGTCCCGCGCGTTCTATGTCGACACGCTCGGCCTGCAGGTGACCGACGAGACCAAGGACGCGATCTACCTGCGCGCGCTGGAAGAACGCGGCCATCACTGCATCGTGCTGCGCAAAGGCGCGGTCGCGGAAGCACGCGACCTCGGCTTCAAGGTCTTTTCCGATGAGGACCTCGACAAGGCCGGGCATTTCTTCAAGGGCAAGGGCCTGCCGGTGGAGTGGGTGGAGCGGCCCTACCAGTCGCGCACCTTCCGCACCCGCGATCCGCACGGCATTCCGCTCGAATTCTACTCCAGGATGGAGCGGCTGCCGCCGATCCATCAGAAATATGCGCTCTACAAAGGCGTGAAGCCGCTGCGCATCGACCACTTCAACTGCTTTTCGCCAAACGTCGATCAATCGGTGGCCTTCTACAACGAGCTCGGCTTTCGCGTGACCGAGTACACCGAGGATGCCGACACGGGGAGGCTGTGGGCCGCCTGGACGCACCGCAAGGGCGGCGTGCACGACATCGCCTTCACCAACGGCCTCGGCCCGCGGCTACACCACGTCGCCTTCTGGGTGCCGACGCCGCTCAACATCATCGACCTGCTCGATTTGATGGCGACCACCGGCTATGTCGGGAACATCGAGCGCGGCCCCGGCCGGCACGGCATCTCCAACGCCTTCTTCCTCTACATCCGCGATCCCGACAACCACCGCATCGAGATCTATTGCTCGGACTACCAGACGGTCGATCCGGATCTGGAGCCGATCAAATGGGACCTCAAGGATCCGCAGCGCCAGACGCTATGGGGCGCGCCGGCGCCGAGGAGCTGGTTCGAGGAAGGCAGCGTGTTTGCCGGCGTGAAGCCGCGTCCGTCTGATCTGGCGGCGTCGCCGATCGTGGCGCCGTAGGGTCTAGTTCAATGGTCGCGTTCCTTCACGCCCCCCTCTGTCCTGCCGGACATCTCCCCCACTTGGGGGGAGATTGGATGTCATCTCTGCCTTCGCCAATTTTCAACGTTGCAAGAAGAGCGCCGACCGCGCGGCCAGCCAATCTCCCCCCTCGTGGGGGAGATGTCCGGCAGGACAGAGGGGGGCGCCGTAGAGCTCGTCGCTTCCGGTTGGCCAGCAGCGATGACCGTGGAGTTTCAGCATGAGCGCGGCGCGCCTCGCCACTTTCACCGTCGGCGGCAGGACGCGCTATGGCGCGATCACCGGCAAGGGCGTCGTCGACCTTTCGGCGCGGCACGGCCAATGGCCGACGCTGCGCGAAGTGATCGAGGCCGGCGCCTTGCTGCGGCTGGCCGAGGAGGCAGACACCTTCGCGCCCGACTTCAAGGTCGAGGACATCGCCTATGAAATCCCGATCCCCTCCCCGGAAAAGATCATCTGCGTCGGCGTCAACTATCCGGACCGCAACGAGGAGTACAAGGACGGGCAGGCGGCGCCCTCGAATCCGTCATTGTTCATCCGCTTCCCGCGTTCCTTCGTCGGCCACGGCGCGTCGCTGGTGCGGCCGCCGGAATCGCCGCAACTCGACTATGAGGGCGAGATCGTCATCGTCATCGGCAAAGGCGGCCGCCGCATCGCCGAGGCCGACGCGCTCGGCCACATCGCGGCGCTGTCGCTGTGCAACGAAGGCACGCTCCGCGACTGGGTGCGCCACGCCAAATTCAACGTCACGCAAGGCAAGAATTTCGACCGTTCCGGTTCGATCGGCCCGTGGCTGGTGCCGTTCACCGACGAGGCACAGATCGCCGACATCTCGCTCACCACCCGCGTCAATGGCGAGGTCCGCCAGCAGGACCGCACCGGCCGCATGATCTTTTCCTTCCGCAAGATCATCGCCTACATCTCCACCTTCACCACGCTGGTGCCCGGCGACATCATCGTCACCGGCACGCCGACCGGCGCCGGCGCCCGCTTCGAGCCGCCGATCTGGCTGAAGCCGGGCGACGTGATCGAGGTCGAGGCGGAAGGTATCGGCCTGCTCAGCAACGGCGTGGTCGACGAGGGAGCTGGCCGATGATGACCGAAGCGCAGGTCGAGGATGCCGCGGCGAGGCTGTACGAGGCCGAGCGCGAGCGCCGGCAGATCCGGCTGCTCAGCCTCGACTTTCCGCAGGCGACGATGGACGACGCCTACCGGGTGCAGGCGGCGCTGGTGAAGCGGAAGGTCGCGTCGGGGCTGGCGATCAAGGGCTGGAAGATCGGCCTGACCTCCAAGGCGATGCAATCGGCGCTCAGCATCGACATCCCGGATTCCGGCATTCTGTTCGACGACATGTTTTTCGAGGAAGGCGGCACGGTTCCGGCCGGCCGCTTCATCCAGCCGCGCATCGAGGCGGAGATCGCTTTCGTCATGAAGGCGCCACTCGCCGGCGCCGACATTTCGATCGACAACGTCTTCGACGCCACCGACTACATCACGCCCGCGCTCGAGATCCTCGACACCCGCATCGAGCGGATGAACAAGGAAAGCGGCAAGATACGCACCTTCTTCGACACGATCTCCGACAATGCCGCCAATGCCGGCATCGTCGTCGGCGACCGCTCGGCCGGGCCGCGCGAGGCGGACCTGCGCTGGATCGGCGCCATCGTGTCGCGCAATGGCGAGGTCGAGGAGACCGGGCTTGGCGCCGGCGTGCTCGACCATCCGGCGAAAGGAATCGCCTGGCTGGCCAACCGTCTGCATCAGTACGGCATGCGCATCTCCGCCGGAGAAGTGGTGCTGTCTGGCTCCTTCATCCGGCCGGTGGAATGCCGGCACGGCGACCAGATAGCCGCCGATTTCGGCCCGTACGGAACCATCCGCCTCGCCTTCGCCTGACAGAACCCATCAGCAAAGAAAAAGGCCGGGCGCGAATGCGGCCCGGCCAAAAATGAAGGTCAAACCTTCAGAGGGGAACACCGTCCGGCGCAATGGGAGGAGAACGCCGAACGATGTGCCGTATGTGGGCTTTGTTGGGCATGTTTGCGACGAACAGAATTCCAAATATGAGCCGAAGCGCGAAAAAATATCGCGCAAGCAGGACCGCGGCCTCAGCCAGCCGCTGCCGTCTCCAGGAGATCGGCATAGTGCCGGCGCGCCACATCCGGGTGGGAACGCAGGCGGCTCTTCAGCACATTGGTTCCGACGTCGCGGAACAGCGGATTGTCGGGATCGCTTGCGGGACCGCGCGCCTCCGCCGCCAGGTCCTCGGGCAGGTCGAGCAGCGGGATCGTCGCGTCAAGCCGGGCGCTGAAGAAGAACGGCACGGAAATGCGCTCGACACCGGACGGCGGCGTAACCACGCGATGGACCGTTGCACGCAGATAGCCGTTCGAGGCCAGTTCGAGCAATTCGCCGATGTTGACCACCAGCGTCTGCGGGATCGGGTCGACATTCACCCAATTGCCACTGTACTCGACTTGCAGCCCCTTGTTCTCGTCCTGCAGCAGCAGGGTCAGGAAGCCGCCATCCTTGTGGGCGCCGACGCCCTGGTCGTCGCCGGTGGCGTCGCGGCCGGGGTAGCGCACGATCTTCATGCGATGGTTGGGTTCGTCGCGATAGATCGCATCGAAGGCGTCTTCCGGCTGGTCGAGCGAGAGCGCGAACGCCTTGAGAAGGCGGATCGCCACCTCGGTCGCCTTGCTCTGCCAGGCAAGCAGCGCCGGTTTCAGCTCCGGCAGGGCGTGCGGCCACTGGTTCGGCCCCTGCAGCCGCGTCCAGGCCGGAACGCCTGGCCCCTGCGCGATCGTCGGCCGCTCGACTCCGATGTCGAGCTGCTCGCGCCAGTCGGCCTTGCCCTTGGTCAGCTCGCCGCCGGCGCGCGTATAGCCGCGGAACTGCGAGGATTTGACCATTTCGATCGCCAGCTTGTCGGCCTCCGGCAAGGCGAAGAACCGCCGCGAGGCATCGAGCACGTCGGAGATTTCAGAAGCCGATATGCCGTGGCCGGAGAGATAGAAGAAGCCGACGTCGCGGGCGGCAGTGCGCAGGTCGAACAGAAACGTCCGCAGTTCCGATGCGCCCTGGTCGAGGCGGTCGAGATCGAGCACGGGGATAATTCGGGCCATGGTCAGGCTCCTTTCGCGGCACTATGCGACCCCGCCCCCACGATGCCATGCGCGCGGCCCTGGCCCAAGCAACGCACGATCCAATCTCGGCGTGAATGACGCAAAGCCGGCGCTGCATTCCGCTGTCGGCGGGCAAAGAACTTCCGGCCCTCCCATCATCAGCGTCGATCCAGCCTGGCGACCAGCCGGTCGCCCACCCACTGGATGCCGCAGACAAGGACGATCAGGACGATGACCACGGCGACCATGACGCTGGTCTCGAAGCGCTGGTAGCCGTAGCGGATGGCGAGATCGCCAAGCCCGCCGGCGCCGATGGCGCCGGCCATGGCCGAGGCGCCGACCAGCGTCACCAGGGTCACCGTGAAGCCGGCGACGATGCTCGGCAGCGCCTCCGGCACCAGCACCTCGCGGATGATCGTCCAGCGGTTGCCGCCCATGGCGCGCGCAGCCTCGATCAGTCCGTGGTCCACCTCGCGCAGCGACACTTCGGCGATGCGCGCGTAGTAGGGCGTGGCGGCGATAGACAGCGGCACGATAGCCGCCCAGGTGCCGATCGAGGTGCCGACGATCAGCCGCGTGACCGGGATCAAGGCGACGAGCAGGATGATGAAGGGAACGGAGCGGAAGCCGTTGATGACCGCAGCGAGGGCGCGGTTTACCCACAGGCTTTCGGCGATGCCGCCGCGATCGGTGGCGACCAGCGCCAGGCCGAGCGGCAGGCCGAAGACCAGCGAGATGAGGCCGGACGCTCCGGTCATCAGCACCGTTTCCCAGGTCGAACGGAGGAGAAGCTCAAACAGAACCGGCGACATGGCCAAGCACCTCCACCCGCGCCTGGCGGGCCTCCAGGAACGCGATCAGTTTCGGCAGTCGATCGGCATCGTTGCCGGGCACCGCGAGGAACAAAGTGCCGACAGGCTGCTGCTGGACATGATCGATACCGCCATGGACGAGGCGAAACGGTCCCGGCACAGCGGTTGCAAGGTCCGACAGGAGCGGACCGCGCGCGGCCTCGCCGGCGACATCGATCCTCAGGATCGTCTCCACGCCAATGCCCGCAGCCATCCGGCTGGCGATCTCATCAGGCAGTTGCGGCCGGATGCCGCCGAGCAGGCTCCTGGTGATCTCGGACCTCGGACCGGCGAAGACCGACCAGACAGGGCCTTCCTCGACGATCCGCCCGGCATCGATCACCGCGACGCGGTCGGCGATCGAGCGGATCACCTCCATCTCGTGGGTGATGAGCAGGATGGTGAGGCCGAGCCGCCGGTTGATGTCCTTGAGCAAAGCGAGGATCGATCGCGTCGTCTCCGGATCGAGCGCCGAGGTCGCCTCGTCGGACAACAACAGCGCGGGGCGCGCGGCAAGCGCCCTGGCAAGGCCGACACGCTGCTTCTGGCCGCCCGACAGCGCGGCCGGATAGGCTTTTGCTTTCTCCGACAGGCCGACGAGTTCCAGCAGTTCAGTCGCGCGCGCCAGACGCTCGGCCCGGGGCCGGCCCTCGATCTTGAGCGGCAGCGCGACATTGTCCTCGACGGTCTTGGCCGAAAGCAGGTTGAAATGCTGGAAGATCATGCCGATGCGGCGGCGCAGCGGCTGCAGTGCGCGCTCGCCGAGCCGGCCGATCTCGCGGCCCTCGATGAACACCGCGCCGGTATCCGGGCGCTCCAGCCCGTTCAGGCAGCGGATCAGCGTCGACTTGCCGGCGCCGCTGCGGCCGATGATGCCCAATATCTCGCCCTTGCGCACCGTCAGCGAGACGCCGTCGAGCGCCGGCGTCACACCGAAGCGGCGTTTCAGGTCGACGAGGCGGACGACATCTTCCCGATCCGCCGGAGGGCCGTGCGCCGGATCGGCCAGTTCGGCCGTGACATGCTGGTTCATCTTTCTTTCCGTTTCAGCGATCCGCAAACGCGATAGCGGCCCGCCGAACAGCGGGCCGCCTGCTGCTGCAAGCCAGGCGCCGATCAATAGGCGCTGATGCCGGTGCCCCTGTAGACCTTGTCGAATTCGGCCTTCACTGTTTCGTTCTGGTAGGAGGCGACCAGCGTCTTCACCCAGGGTTCGTTCTCGCTGCCGGCCTTGACGGCGATGAAGTTGCGGTAGGGATTGTCGGCCACCGGCTCCTGGGCAATGCGGTTGTCGGGACCCAGGCCGCTCTTCAGCGCCCAGTCGGTGTTGACGACGGCCGCGTCGAGATCCTCGACCGAGCGGCCGACGATGCCGGCATCGAGTTCCTTGATGGCGACCTTCTTCGGGTTCTCGGCAATGTCGGCGGTCGTCGCCAGGATGCCGGTGCCGTCCTTCAGCTTGATCACGCCCTCGTTCTGCAGCACATGCAGGGCGCGGCCCTCGTTGGACGGATCGTTGGGCAGGCCGATGACGGCGCCTTCCGGCAGGTCGGCGACCTTGGTGTATTTCTTCGAATAGAGGCCGATCGGCCAGACGCCGGTATAGCCGACGGGGACGATGTGATAGCCTTGCGTCTTGATCTGGTTGTCGAGATAGGGCTTGTGCTGGAAAGCGTTGGCGTCGATCTCGCCGCGTTCCAGCGCCTCGTTGGGCTGCGTGTAGTCGTTGAAGACGACCGTTTCGATGGTCAGGCCTTTCTCGGCCGCCTGGGCGACGACGACGCGCCAGACATCTTCATCCTCGCCGCTGATGATGCCGACCTTGATCGCCTTCTTGTCCTCGGCGAAAGAAGGCGTCGGCGCGGCCAGGCCGACAACGGCAAGCGCCGAGGCAAGAAGCGCCGCAAGTCCAGCGCGCCTGGTGATTGACGTAGCGAGAGTTTTTGAAGCGTTGCCGCGTTCGGACATGGTTCTTTCCTTGCGATCCTGAAATCGTTTCGGCTTGGCGGGATGCGAAGCCTTGATACCAGCATCGGCAATGTCGCCCGATTGGGCAAAGAACCGCTTTTCTTCTCAAGAACCTGGCAGGAAATATTCTCTCAAAGATTTCACGACAGCGAGCACGCCCGCCGGGGTGCGGGTGAGCGGCGAGAGGCGCCGCCTGGAATCGGCGG
>NZ_RZOJ01000167.1:0-11721 GCF_003998845.1 Mesorhizobium sp. M4A.F.Ca.ET.022.05.2.1
ATTCGTGCTGCCTTTCGACAGCGTGGTGCGCGACACATTCGAGGCGGGCGGCGACACGGCCGGCCAGAGCCAGTTGCTGTCTGATGTGGCCGTGCAACGGGCCGGCGGCGGCACCGACATGTATGCCTGTGCGCAGCAGGCCCTGCAGAGGATCACCGCCACGCCGAACCTGTCGAAGTATCTGCCGGCCATCGTCATCATGACCGACGGCCGCACTGATGGCAGTCCCGACATGTTCCTTGCGCAGTGGCGCCAAGTGCCGGTGCGCGTGCCGGTGTTCGGCATCACCTTCGGCGATGCCGACAAGAGCCAGCTCGACAGTCTCGCCAAGGCAACCTCGGCGCGAGTCTTCGATGGCAGCGGCGATCTGGCCAGCGCCTTCCGCGCCGCCCGCGGGTATAACTGAGCCGATGCGCTGGCTGTTCGGGAACGACTGGAACTGGATCGCGGCGGGCGCGGTTTCGGCCGCGCTGCTGCTCGGCCTGAGCATCCTCACCCACTTCCCGTTCCTGGTCTCGCTGGTGATTGCCGCGCTTGTCTTTGCCGGGCTGGTCTTCGTTCTGGCGCCGCGCCAGCTGTTCGAAGGCCTGGATCTCGGCTCGATCGGCGGCGGCCAGGTGGCGTTCGCGCGCGAGCTTCTGGCGCAGGCGCAGCCGGCTGCCGACAAGCTGGCGGCAGCCGCGAGTTCGATTGCCGACAAGGACATGAAAGCGAAGGTGAAGAACCTTTCCGACATCGCCGCCGATGTCATTTCCAGGGTCGAGGCGAAGCCCGCGAGCGCGCCATCCGTGCGCCGCTTCCTCACCTACTATGTGCCGCAAGCGGCGGAAGTGGCGGAAGGCTATGCGACGCTAGCGAACCGGCGCGCACCGAGCCAGGTGAGGCTGTCCAAGGTCGGCGCCGTCATCACCAAGCTGCAGGATGCTTTCGTGCACTATGCCGACAGCCTGGCCGACAGCGAGCTCGGCACGCTCGACGTGGACCTGCGACTCATTCAGGAGTCGCTGAAAGAGGACATTGGTCGCTGATGGCCATTTCACGCCGCGCTTTCGGATTGGGACTGCTGGGTGCCGCCGCTGCCGGCACCGGCGGCTATCTGACGCTGAAGGACCGCCCCGAGTTCCGCGGTTATCTCGGCAACCGCGCGCATCTGTTCGGCTTCATCGGCGGCGAGAAGCAGGCCTTCCTCGCCGATCCCGATGTCGTCAGGGCGCTCGGCGGCTATGGGCTGGAGCTCGACGCGCGCGTCGCCGGCTCGGTCGAGATGGTGCGCGAAACGGCGCTGCTGTCTCAGAAGCCGCAATTCCTGTGGCCGTCCTCCTCGATCATGGTCGACCTCGCCCGCAAGAGCGGCGTGGCCATCCGCAACGACCAGGTCGTGCTAAACTCGCCGATCGTGATCTACACCTGGGGGCCGGTGGTCGAAGGCCTGAAGAAAAGCGGGCTGGTGAGCGTTGCCGCCAAGGGCGGCTACAACCAGCTCGACCTGAAGGCGCTGCTCGACGCCATCCTCGCCGGCAAGACATGGTCGGACCTCGGCATCAACGAACTCTACGGCCGGGCACGCATCGTCTCGACTGACCCCAATCGCTCGAACTCCGGCTTCATGTTCGCCGGCCTCGTGCTCAGCCTGATGAGCGGCGACGTGGCAACGCAGGAACTGCTTGCCGAGCATGGCGAGCAGGCGAAGGCGATCTTCCGCAGCATGGGACTCAAATCGTCCTCATCGGGCAAGCTGTTCGATCAGTACATCGCCGGCGGCCTCGGCGCCGAGCCGATGGTGGTAGGCTATGAGAACCAGCTGGTGGAATGGGCGCTCGCAGATCCGGCGCGCTGGCAGCGCGTGCAGGCAGGCACCGGCGCCAAGCCGGAAATCCTCTACCCGCGCCCAACCGTCTATTCGGCGCATCCGCTGATCGTCATCGATCCGGCGGTCGACGCGCTGCTCGATGCGCTGAGCAGCCCGAAGCTGCAGGAACTCGCCTGGTCGAAGCACGGTTTCCGCGGGCCGCTCGGAACCGTTGCCGGCGACGCCGACGCAATTGCCGGCGTGCGGCCGGCCGAGATCGAAGCAGTGCTGCCGATGCCTTCGGCCGATGTGATGCTGTCGCTGCTTGCCCAGCTGGAAGGCTGAGCGCCTATCCCTGCCCCATGCGGTTCCAGGCATCGAGCCCGGCGATCTTGTAGGCCTCGGCCAGGGTCGGGTAGTTGAAGGTATTGTTGACGAAGAAGTCGACTGTGCCGCCGAGATTTATCACCGCCTGGCCGATATGGATCAGTTCGGTGGCGCCCTCGCCGACGATATGGGCGCCGAGCAGCCGGCGCGTCTCGACCGAGAACAACAGCTTCAGGAAGCCTGAGTTCACGCCCATGATGTGGCCGCGCGAGGTTTCGCGGAAGCGCGCCACCCCGACCTCGTAGGCGGCGCCGCTCTCGCGCACCTGCTCCTCCGACTGGCCGACCGTGGAGATCTCGGGCACGGCGTAGATGCCATACGGAAAGGTTTCCGGCGGCGGCGGCAGGGTGACGCCGAAAGCATGACAGGCGGCCACCCTGCCCTGCTCCATGGAAGTCGAGGCAAGGCTCGGGAAGCCGATGACGTCGCCGGTGGCATAGATGTTGGGCACGCTGGTCTGGAACGTGTTCGCGTCGACCTTGATGCGGCCCCTGGAGTCGGACTCGATGCCGACCACGTCGAGGCCGAGGCTGCCGAGATTGCCGCTGCGGCCGGCGGCATAAAGCACGATCTCGGAGCGGATGGTGCGGCCATCGGCAAGGGTGACCTCGGCGTAATCGGGCTTGGAGGTGATCTCCTTGACCGTGCTGCCGAGGCGGATCGTCATGCCGCGATCGCGCATCTGGTGGATGAAGTCGTCGACGATCTCGCGGTCGACGAAATCGAGGATGGTGTTGCGCGGCTCGACCAGCGTCACCGGCACGTCGAGGGCCGAAAAGATGGTCGCGTACTCGACGCCGATGACGCCGGCGCCGATCACGGTCAGCGTGCGCGGCAGCCGGTTGAGTTCCAGCATCTCGTCGCTGTCGAAGACGCGGGTCTTGTCGAACGGTACGTCGCGCGGCCGGTGCGGTCTGGTGCCGACGGCGATCAGCGCATTGGCGAAACCGACCTCGCTGTAATCGCCATTGTCGCTCGTCAGGCTGACCTTGTTGGGGCCGAGGAATTTCGCTGTGGAACGCGCGCTTTTGACGCCGTTGCGCATGAACTGGTGCTGCAGCACCTCGACCTCGTGGTCGAGCGTCTTGTGCAGCCGCTCGATGAGGTCGGTGACCGAGATGTCCTGCTTGACCCGGTAGCCGCGACCGTAGAAGCCACGCTCGCGCCAGCCTGAAAGGTTGAGCACCGTCTCGCGCAGAGTCTTCGACGGGATGGTGCCGGTGTGCACCGAGACGCCGCCGAGGCGACGCCCCCTGTCGACCACCAGCACCGACTTGCCAAGCTTGGCCGACTGCACCGCGGCGCGGCGTCCCGAAGGCCCGCTGCCGATGACCAGCATGTCATAGTCCATATTGCCCCATCCCCTCGGCGTCTTGCTGCGCCGCAGCAAGCTAACGCCATCCGAGCCGTGAATTCAACCGCTTCAGCGACCTCCGCACGTCGCAACCCGACCGACGATCTTGATTCCGCCATCGGCTTTCACCATTTCAATGGCGGATCGCCCGCACCCTATCGCGGGCCCGGTTACGAGGAAATGACATGAACGCGCGTGTACTTGACGGCGAAATCATCACCAGCAGGCTCGACGACGTGCGCGCCTATGACGGCGTGCGCACGCGGCGCGTCCTGGCTTGCATGATCGACTACCTGGTCATCGGGCTGCTCACCATCCCGTTCGCGATCCTGGTGTTCGTCTTCGGACTGCTGACGCTCGGCCTTGGCTGGATGCTGTTTTCGGTGCTCGTGCCGGCGGTCGCCGTCCTCTACATCTGGAACACGCTGGGCAGCGTCGACCAGGCCACCACCGGCATGAAGCTGATGGGCATCCGGCTCGACCGCCTCGACGGCAGCCGCATAGATGGGCTGACCGCCGTCGTGCATTCGGTGCTGTTCTGGGCCGGCAACGTCATTCTGACGCCGCTGGTGCTCTTGATGACGCTGTTTTCGGACCGCAAGCGCACGCTGCACGACCTGCTGCTTGGCACAGTGGTCAGCCGCACCGATCACTAACGCCGCTCTCCGAAGGCCGGCGCGAGCGCTTATCCGCAAATATGAAGGACTTCGGTTGGCCGCCGCCTCATAATCCTGTTGAATTTTTCGCCAACCGGGCCAAAGGTAAGGCGATTCGCAGGAGCGTTTCCTAGACTCGATGACGCAGCATCCGACCCAGTCGCCGCAGTTCTTCCTGACCGCGCCGTCGCCGTGCCCGTATCTGGAGGGCCAGTTCGAGCGCAAGGTGTTTACCCACCTTGTCGGCGACAAGGCGCCCGAGATGAACGACCTGTTGACGCAAGGTGGCTTCCGGCGCTCGCAGAACATCGCTTACCGGCCCGCCTGCGAAACCTGCCGCGCCTGCGTGTCGGTGCGCATCCTGGCGCAGGAGTTCACCGCCAGCCGCAACATGAAGCGGGTGATCCAGCACAATGCCGACCTCGTCGGCGCCATGCACGACGCGCAGCCTTCGACCGAGCAATACTCGCTGTTCCGCGCCTATCTCGACGCCCGCCACCGCCGCGGCGGCATGTCGGACATGACGGTGCTCGACTACGCCATGATGGTCGAGGATACCCATGTCGACACCAAGATCATCGAATACAGGCGGCGCGGCCCCGACACCTTCATCACCGGCAAGGGCCAGGGCGAGCTGATCGCGGTGGCGCTGACCGACAAGATGGCCGACGGTCTGTCGATGGTCTATTCCTACTTCAATCCGGACTTCGAGGACCGCTCGCTCGGCACCTTCATGATCCTCGACCATATCGCCCGAGCGAGAGCCATGGGCCTGCCCCATGTCTATCTCGGCTACTGGGTCAACGGCTCACGCAAGATGAGCTATAAAATGCGTTTCATGCCGCAGGAGCATCTCGGCCCGAAAGGCTGGGAACGCTACGACCACGAAGCGGTCACGCGCTGACTAACCCTTTCCAAGCCCGACCTAGAAGCAATTCCAGGAAAAGTGTGTAGCGGTTTTCCGTCCGGAATTGCGTAATCACTGCAAACTGTTTCAAGCAGCGGGATGCTGGTCTTGCCGTCGAACGGCGAGAGAATGCGCTATCGCGCGGCCGGCCGTCCGCCTGCAAATTCCATTGCGAGAATTGCCGACATGTCCTCACACCACGACCACCAGAAAGGTCTCCTGCTTGCCGCCATTGGCGGCCTGACGCTGACCGTCGACATCCCGCTGATCAGGCTCGCCCATGGCGAGGCATGGACGATCCTGTTGCTGCGCACCGGCACAACTTTCCTTGCCGGGATTCTCATCTGGACGGTCTGGCGCTCGCTGAGCGACCGGGCGCCGCAACTCGTTCCCGGCCGGGCGGGGCTTGCGGTGGCGACGCTTTACGGGCTCGGCTCGATCGCCTTCATCACTGCCGTCTACAACACCTCGACCGCCGACCTCGTCTTCATCCTCGCCTTCACCACCATGTTCTCGGCGTTGCTGTCCTGGCTGTTCCTGAAAGAACGGCCACGGCCGCTGACGCTGGTGGCGCTGGCGGTGATGATCCTCGGCGTCGCCATCATCGTCGGCGACTCCATCGGCAGCGGATATCTGTTCGGCGACGTCATGGCCCTGTGCTCCGCGGCCTGCGTCGCCTGCGCGATCACCATCTCACGCGCCAGCGGCAAGGACATGGGCTTCACCTCGCTTATCGGCGTGGTGCTGCCCTTCACCGTCGCCGCCTTCATGGTCTGGAAGACCGGCTTTCAGGTGGATGCGCCGTGGTGGATCATCTTCAACGGCGCCGTGATCATGCCGGTCTCCTTCTTCTGCCTCGCCAACGGGCCGAAATACATCACAGGGCCGGAAGTGGCGATGTTCTACCTGTTGGAAACGGTGCTGGCGCCGGTCTGGGTCTGGATGATCTTCGCCGAGACCCCGTCGCGCAACAGCCTGATCGGGGGCGCGATCCTGATCGTGACGCTTGTCGGCCATTCGCTGTGGCAGTTGCATGAGGGGCGCAAGCGCCGCGCCACGCTGGCGGTCAGTCACCCGGTCTGAAGCTTCTTCTTTTCGGCGGCGATCTCGATCTGCGGCGGGCCGTCCTTGGTCTCCGCAAGCGCCGTGGCGGCGGAATCGTCCATCAGCTCGACCTCGCGCAGCCACTCGCGCCAGATCGCGACCAGGAGCGCCATCAGCACGGGGCCGATGAACAGGCCGAGGAAGCCCATTGTCTTGACCCCGCCGATCAGGCCGAAAAAGGTCGGCAGGAAAGGCAATTTGATCGGCCCGCCAACCAGCTTGGGGCGCAGCGTCTTGTCGACGATGAAGAGCTCGACCGCGCCCCAGGTGAACAGCGCCAGCCCCGCCATCAGCGAGCCGCTGGCGGCAAGGTAGATCGACACCAGGGTGAAGGAGAGCGGTGCACCGCCGGGGATCAGCGCCATGATGCCGGTCAATGCGCCAAGCGTCACCGGCGACGGCACGCCGGCCAGCCAGTAGGCGACGCCGAGCACCACTCCTTCGCCGATGGCGATGATGGTCATGCCGGTGACGGTGGACGAGATCGTCGCCGGTACCACGCGCGAGATCCGCTCCCAGCGGGTCGGCAGGATGCGCTCGCCGAGGCGGTCGACCTGCGCGGCGAAATGTTCGCCATCGCGATAGGCGAAGAACAGCGCGATCATCATGAACAGCAGCGTCAAAAGCAGGCCGAAGGCGCTGCCGCCGGCGGCGAGCGCGCCGCGATAGATGCTGCCGATATTGGCGCCGCTGACCAATTGGATCAGCTCGCCGATGCCGCCGGGATGGCCGAGATTGGTCGTCCATTGCTCGTTCAGCCATTCACCGATAATGGGCATGGTGGCGATCCATTGCGGCGTCACCGCGCCGTGGCGGTTGGTCTCGATCGCCCAGCCGACCCATTCGCGCAGCTCGTTGATGGCATAGGTGCCGGCAAGCGCGATCGGCACCACCAGGAAGGTGAGGATGAAGAGGATGGCGAAGGTTGCGGCAATCGTGCGGTTGCCGCCGACGGCGGTGAGCAGGCGCCGGTAGAGCGGCCAGCTGGCGAAAGCGATGACCAGCGCCGCCAGCACCGGGAACAGGAAACCGTGGAAGAAATAGACGCCGGCGGCGACGATCAGCACCAGCAGCCAGCGCGCCGCCGACAGCGGCGGGATGACGGCGGCCCTGAGCGGCGTCGACAGGCCGAACAGCCGCTGCCCCGGTTTCTGGATCTCAGCCTGCTTCAAACGTGCATTTCTCCCCTGCCCGGGTTGCTTATGCACCATCATAGTGCAGCAATCGTGACGATAGTCCAAATGATTGGGCGGAGGCTTTTCCTTCTCCCCTTGTGGGAGATGGTGGATCGGCGCGCAGCGCCGAGACGGATGAGGGGTGCTGGAAGAAACGCGACGTCAAGAGATTCAAGGATTTGAAGCGCTTACATTCGAGAGGCAGCGATCCTTCCAACACCCCCTCATCCGGCCGAGCTTCGCTCGTCCACCTTCTCCCACAAGGGGAGAAGGTTGGGCGCTTCCGCTACCCGAACTTCCCCGTCCTCGGGAAACCCTTCGGCACCATGCGGCCGGCGGCGGCGCGGGCGCCGATCCATTCGGCCAGTTCCTCGCGCGAGCGGGTGAAGGTGCGGTCGGCCGAATCCTGCCACGACAGGCCTGTCTCCAGCGTGAACGGCTTGATGTCCAGGACGCCGCCATCCTTGTATTTCTGTAAGCGCACGCCCTTGCCGCGCGCCATCTCCGGGATCTCGGCAAGCGGGAACACCAGCATCTTGCGGTTCTCGCCGACGATGGCGAGGTGGTCGCCTGAGAGCGGAATGCAGCGCTTGGCCTCGTCGGGCGCCTTGACGTTCATCACCTGCTTGCCCTTGCGGGTGTTGGCGACGACCTCATCCTCCGGAACGATGAAGCCGTTGGCGTCGTAGGAAACCAGAAGCAGCTTGCGCTTCGGATCGTGGACGAATGCGGTGACGATGTCCTGGTCGTTCTCCATGTCGACGATGATGCGGATCGGCTCGCCATGGCCGCGCCCGCCCGGCAGCCGGTCGGCGCCGATGGTGTAGAACTTGCCGCCGGTGGTGAAGACCAGGATCTTGTCGGTGGTCTGGGCGTGGAAGGCTAGCTTGAGGCTGTCGCCTTCCTTGAAGGTGAACTGCGAATGGTCGGTCAGATGACCCTTCATCGCCCGCAGCCATCCCTTCTCGGAGACGACGACGGTGACCGGCTCGCGCTCGATCATGGCGTGCGCGATGTCGGTCAGGTCGTGCTCGGGCGCGTCGGCGAACTGGGTGCGGCGCCTGCCGAGCTCGGTCTCGGGCCCGAACTTGTCGCGGATGCTGGTGACTTCCCACGTGATCGTCGCCCACTGCTTGGCGTTGGACGCCAGCAGCGCCTCGATCTGCTTCTTCTCGGCGGTGAGCCCGTCGAACTCCTTGCGGATCTCGATCTCTTCCAGCTTGCGCAAGGCGCGCAGGCGCATGTTGAGGATGGCTTCGGCCTGGGTGTCGGTGAGCGACCAGCGGGCCATCATCACCTGCTTGGGCTCATCCTCCTCGCGGATGATCCTGATCACCTCGTCTATGTTGAGGTAGGCGATCAGGTAGCCGGCGAGAATCTCGAGGCGCTTCTCGATCTCGCCGAGGCGGTGCTTCGAGCGGCGAATGAGCACGTCGCGGCGGTGCTCCAGCCACTCCTTGAGCACGCCCTTCAGCGACAGCACGTTCGGCACCTTGCCGCGCGACAGCACGTTCATGTTGAGCGGGAAGCGGCTTTCGAGCTCGGTCAGCTTGAACAGCGATTCCATCAGAATGCCGGGATCGACGCTGCGGCTCTTCGGCACCAGCACGATGCGGATATCCTCGGCGCTCTCGTCGCGGATGTCTTCGAGCAGCGGCAATTTGCGCGCCATCAGAAGCTCGGCGATCTTCTCGATCAGCCTGGCCTTCTGGACACCATAGGGGATCTCGGTGACGACGATGCTCCAGGTGCCCCTGCCCTGGTCCTCCTGGCCCCATTTCGCCCTGACGCGGAAGCCGCCGCGGCCGGTTTCATAGGCTTCGAGGATCGATGCGCGGCTATCGACGATGATGCCGCCGGTCGGGAAATCCGGGCCCTGGACGAAGTCCATCAGCGCGGTCACCGGCGCGTCGGGATTCTCGATCAGATGCAACGCCGCGTCGCAGAGCTCGGCGGCATTGTGCGGCGGGATCGAGGTCGCCATGCCGACTGCAATGCCGGACGAGCCATTGGCGAGCAGGTTGGGGAAGGCGCCGGGCAGCACGACCGGCTCCTCGTCCTCCTCATTGTAGGTCGGGCGGTAGTCGACGGCATCCTCGGTGATGCCGGCGAGCAGCTCCGTCGCCACATCGGTCATGCGCGCTTCGGTATAGCGCATGGCGGCGGCGTTATCGCCGTCGATATTGCCGAAATTACCCTGCCCGTCGACGAGCGGGTAGCGCATCGAGAAATCCTGCGCCAGCCTCACCAGCGCGTCATAGATCGACTGGTCGCCATGCGGATGAAACTTGCCCATCACCTCGCCGACGATACGCGCGCATTTGGCGAAGCCCTGGTCGGGGTTGAGTCTCAGCAGCCGCATGGCATGCATGATGCGGCGATGGACGGGCTTCAGCCCGTCGCGCACATCCGGCAATGCCCGGTGCATGATGGTCGACAGCGCATAGGCGAGATAGCGCTCCTCGAGCGCCTTCTTCAGATCGACCGGTTCGATATGGTCACCGCCGCCATCCGAAGGCGGCAAAAGCCTTTTTCCCATGGGTTTGCACTAGCCGAGCGGGTGATTCGCGGCAAGCGCCGGCTGGCCTAATCCGCGCCTCTCAAGCCCACGGGTGTGACGGATTTCACGGAATTGGCGACGCTCGCGGGCCAATTTGCGGCCCAACTGCAACATCGATTGCCCGCATCACGGCGCCAGCCAACATCAACCTGTTACACGCCCTGTCTATGGCAGGGCGATGCCGCATGGAAACCCGATCTTCATGACAAATTCACCGCTTCAAGCGATGAGGTCGGCCCGCCATTTGCCTTTCACCGTGATTTTCGACCATTGTGCCGGGAGACGCCTTTTTCCCGTCCAGTTCGTCGCGGAATGGTGATGGCGCATAGGATCAGGAAGCAATTTCAGGACAACTCTCAGGGGACTTCGTGATGACATTCCAACGCTCAACTCTCAAGAAACTGGCTTTCTCGACCTTCCTGCTGACGCTGCCGCTCAATGCCGCCTTCGCGCAGGACACCGCCGTCGCCGATCGCCTCAAGGCGGCGCTTGCCGCCCAGGGCGTCGACATCTCCTGGACCGGGGTGAGCGGTGACGAGTCCAACATGGTGCTGCAGGGCGTGGCCGTGAAGCCGGCCGGCGAGAAGGAGCCGCTGACCATCGGCGACGTCAAGCTCGAAGGCGTGAGTGAAGCCGATGGCGGCTATGACATCGAAACCGTCTCGACCGCGGCCCTCGAGCACAGCAAGGACGGCGTCACGCTGTCGCTCAGTCCGTTCGTGATCCATGACATGACGGTGCCGGCCGAAGGCGCCACTGGCCCGCTCGGCTCGCTGATGATGTACAAGTCGGCCGAGCTCTCCAACATGACAGTCAAGGTTGCCGACAAGACCGCCTTCTCGATGGACGGACTTGCCATCGAGGTCACCCCGCCGGAGGACGGCAAGGCGATGGAATTTTCCGGCACGACGGAAAAGTTCAATGCCGACCTGACCCTGGTCGAAGACCCCAAGTCCAAGGAGGCCATCGAAGCGCTCGGATACCAGAACATTTCGGGCAATATCGACATCGCCGGCACGTGGCAGCCGGCGGACGGCAAGATGGAGCTGTCGAAATACGACATTGCGGTCGACAATGCCGGCAAGCTCGGCATGACCTTCGGCCTCGGCGGCTATACGCTCGACTTCATCAAGTCGCTGCAGGAGATGCAGAAGAAGATGGCCGCGCAGCCCGAAGGCGCCGACAATTCGGCGCAGGGCATGGCCATGCTCGGCCTGTTGCAGCAGCTTTCGTTCAACAGCGCCTCGATCCGCTTCGACGACGATTCGCTGACCAACAAGGTGCTGGACTATGTTGGAAAGCAGCAGGGCATGTCGGGCAAGGACATCGCCAATCAGGCCAAGGCGATCGTGCCGTTCGGCATGGCCCAGCTCAACAATCCTGAGCTGACGGCCGAGGTAACGGCTGCGGTCGGCAAATATCTCGACGATCCGAAGAGTCTGGAGATTTCGGCCGAGCCGCCGGCTGCGGTGCCGTTCGCGCTGATCATGGCCGGAGCGATGTCGAACCCGCTCGACCTGCCGAAGACGCTTGGCGTCAAGGTCAAGGCGAACGAGGACTGATCGGACTAGCTGCCTTCTCCCCGTGATACGGGGAGAAGGTGCCGGCAGGCGGATGAGGGGCAGCGCCGACGCCTGCAAATATGAAATTCAGTTTCTGACCCGATTGCCTGTCAGAAGGCTTCAGCTGCTACGACCGCTCGCAGATCACCGACGTCCGCGCTGCCCCTCATTGTCCTGCCGGACATTTCTCCCCGTATAGAGACGGGGAGAAAGAGCAGTTGCAACGC
>NZ_RZOJ01000168.1:0-11695 GCF_003998845.1 Mesorhizobium sp. M4A.F.Ca.ET.022.05.2.1
GATGTGGGCAGCCTTGCCCGAAGCCGACATGCGAGAAAGCACCCGCCGCATTCTGCGCCTGTGCCTGGTTACCGGACAGCGTGTTGGCGAGATCGCCGGCATGGAGCGCGGCGAACTGGACTTGACACGCGGCCTTTGGACGATACCAGCCAGGCGCGCGAAGAACGGCCGCGACCATGTTGTCCCGCTGTGCGAAATGGCAATCCGGATCATCGGCGATCAGATCGCACACGTGAAGGCGCTTTCGGAGCGCAAGGGCAGGGCGGTACCGCCTTTCATTTTTCCTGGACCGGGCGCCCGTGCAGCCGTCACCGGCGCATCTGTCCCGAAGGCAGTGAAGCGAGAAGAGATCAGCAAGCGCGGGGTAGCAATGATCATGGGCATTGCACCGTGGACGCCGCATGACCTTCGGCGATCTGCTGCGACGGGCATGGAAGAAATCGGCATTTCGCCGTTCGTCGTCGGGCATGTGTTGAACCATGTTTCGGCGACTAAGAGTACGGTAACGTCGCGGGTATATGCGCGCTACGATTATATGCGCGAGAAGCGGGACGCCCTGGAGCTTTGGGGCAATCGGCTTGCCGGCATCGTTGCAGGTAAGGGCAACATCGAACCTCTGCGAGCGGAGGCAGTTGCATGAGCCGGTTCACGCAATCGGCGTTCGACCCAGAACCTTCCTGCAGCACGCGAGAAAGGTCGCTCCGACTTCCAGGGAAACGGAAGACACCATTTGCGGCCTGATCTGGTTGACGATGCACGCGCAGCCGCATCATCGGCGGCAAGAACTCGCCTATTCACCGCTCGACTCTGTGATCAGCAGGTCCAGCTTGGGCGATGTCACTGCAGGCTCGTTCCGTAATTGATGCATGAAATCCAACCTTGCGTTCAAACAGATCGCCGTTTGAGCTTCTAGGCGTATTTTGCCATACAGAACGCCCAGCATCATCGTAACGTCACCGCTGACGAACTGCATATCTAGCGGATGAATGGCTGCGCTTTTCTCGTCGAGCTGTCCGTCTGTCATTCCAGCAAACCAATCATGGGCTACGCCGGGGAAGATCTCAAAGACGCCGGCCGACCCGTCACCGTGAACCGTGGCGAAGTATACGCGCTCGAAGTTGGGATGAATTTTCTGAAATAGTCGACGCAAGCGTTCGATCGTCACAGGATCCAACTTGAACCCATGTTCGGTTGCATAGAGAACGAGAAACCGGTCGGGGCCTCCTTGACGTATCGACTTCTTGCCAAGCAGTTTGACAACCGCCTCTGTCTTTTCTTTCGTGCTGAGCGATCGAGGCGCATTGGCGAATTTGCCGCCATGTTGCTTTAGCGGAGCGACCTCGCCCAACTCCATCAACTTCTTCCCTTGTGACGTCATCACAGTGAAGTCGAGATGATCTACCTCATTCTGCAAAGGTATGCCGAAGGGCGAGAACGAAGGCGCACTGGCCCTGATAATTACGGAAGGGGGATTGCAGCCGCGGACAAAGGCCTCAGCAATCATCCGCTCACGGGCCCTCTCGGTCTTTGGCCAAGGTACCTCGTTGAACGCCACGCCATCCGGTCCCAGCGAAACCGATCCTGACTTCCCGTGCGGCTTTTCTCTATCATCCATGCTGCGTGATTTACGCTCGGCAAGCCGGTTCGGCCAGAAGGTTTGACGTGCCTCTCCAAAATAGTTCACCCATTTTAGAACGGCAACGAGCCTATAAGCTGCAACACAAACCTTGGCCCGCGCTGCCTGCCGATCGCCACCTCTAATTTCGCTTGACCAGGCGCACGCCGGGACCGCCGCCATTCTCCGGAATGAACTCTACTCCCGCCGCCTCAAGGGATAGTTTTAGCGCTTGCGCGATCGAAGGAGATGGCTGCTTGTCCCCTCGCTCGAGTTGAACGATCGTACGCAAACTGACCCGTGAAATGTCAGCAAGATCTTGCTGAGTCAGATTGAGAAGCCCACGAGCGGCACGGACTTGAGACGGAAAGTTCTTCATTCAACTCCGACATCAATGTTTGCATAAAAAGCGCAAATATGCATATTATGTGACATCGGCCGGGCATGTGCTCACAACACTCACCCGGCCTGACCACAACCTAAGCTTCAGGGAGCTCGGATCATGGCTGATTCCGACCATAGCATGAGTTTGTCGTTCGTCACCCGGCGGCGCTTGCTGGCGGGCACGGCGACGGCCGCGCTGGCATGGCCGTTCCAGGTAAAGTCGCGGGCCGCCGAAGTGAAGGGTGGTAGCAGCGCGGCCGATCCTGCTCTTCGTATGTGTGAGAACTGGCAAAAGATCCACGATGAGACACTGGCGCTGTGCCGCGAACAGCAGCGGTTGGAGACACACCTCGCCAGGACGGTCGGCTTTCCCTGCGCCAAGGTGCGGCTTGCCGATGGTACGGACGTGACGCTCCATTCCATCGAGAGCCTGAACGATGCCTACTCTCCTGAAATCGAAGTCGAATGGGGTAGGGCGGTTGCCGACTTCTCGGCACATCAGGCGCGCTGGGACGCTGCTGATGCTGAGATCGGTTATTCGAGAACAGACGAACTGATCCGGCAATCGGAAACAGCCGAAAGCGCACTTCTGGATGTTCTCCCGCAGACACCGGCCGCGTCCGTCGAAGGCATTTTGGCCAAGCTCAAGGTCATCCTGCGTGACGGTGAGCACTGGGAACATCCAGACGATTTCCCCTGGCCGCATATCCGATCTGTGCTGGATGACCTCGCCCGCCACCATAAATATCGATCCGGCGACGATCGCCGGACCGATCAAGCGACTTCCCTTATAGGCGGTGAGGAAAGGAAACAGTCTGCCTTGAGGAAGCCTGATCGCTGGCCGCCGTCACGGCCGCTTCGCTGAACGCTTGCTGTGTCAGCCTGAGGGGCGGCCACCGATCCGGCGCGGGCCGGAGAGCGGATAAGCGGCCAGTTGTGTGCGGTTCGATCCAAAATTGCCCTGCTTGAGCAACCCATCTTGATGAGCGCGAGGCCGACTATCGTTTCTGGTTTGCCGTGTTCGCTCGCCTCCGCGGCGCTCCAGTGGACATGGACTCACGCAATAGCCCTGCCGCCGTGACTGCTGCGTCTCGATGAAGGCCAGCTTTCCGCGCAGTGTGAATCGCCCTCATCACAACTTGTCGCCCGCGTCTTGGGGACGCCACGAAACGGGATCGGTGATCCAGCGACTGATGTCGGATTCATGCCAACCCGCGCCGTGGACGCTGATTTGGATCTGGCGTGGGAACGTGCCTTCGGCGATCTTGCGGTAGATGGTGGACCGGGACAGACCGGTCCGGGACAGGACGGTTTTCAGGCGGATAATCCGGTCTGGTTCGGGCATGGCCGCACTGCCTCCTGCTGGCTGTTTTTGATTGCTCCTGATCCAGAGAGGACCGACATTTGTGGACGCGCAAGACGGTTTTCCGCATCGTCGTATCCCGGCGTAGAGACTGCGGCAAACAGGATAGGTCTAGAGTCCGATGCCCCGGCTTCGCCCGAGGTCGATGCCGTGATTGAACGCGAGTTCCAGGCCGAGACGGCGACCTGATTCGAGCGCGATGCCGAGGTCTCGCTTGCGGCTAGCGAGGATGGATTCCAGTTGCGGATCGCGTTCTAGGCTTTTGGCCATGTCGCCCATCGCCGATCGCGTGGCCTTGTAGCCGGACATGTCGCCCGCCCGATACTGGTGCTGGCTGGTCCGGTCAAGTTTGTGCCAGTATTCCACGAAGCGGTCGGCACGACGGCTCGGATCGGTGCGGATTTCGGTTTCAAGCTGGAGGGCGCGGACGGCGCGGTTGATCCGCCCGTCAGCGGCCTCGCCGGCAAGCTCCGGGTTCTTGACGTAAGCCGCTTCAGCATCGCGCCAGCCATGGGGCCGCACCTCGTCGAAGGCTTTTCGGGCGTCGGCCAGTTCGCGCGACAGCATCGGGCTGACCTCGTTACCGGCACCCTCGTCGTTGAATATCGCGTCCACGGCGCGGGCATGACGCACGAGCGCATCGGTTCGGGCTTTCCGCAACGCCGATTGCCCGTCCTCGGCGGTCTCTCTCGCTGGTGCTACGGACTCGAGACGCACTTCCTCTCTTTCCGGCCTGCGCCTAGCGTCGAAGTCGCGCGTGCCATCTGCCGAAGGGCGCCGGCCATCGAACATATTGCGGAGCTTTTCGGGCACGGCCTTGCGCACGATCTCGGCAACACGCTCGCGGAAGGTAATCGCGCGCCGCTCGGCATAGCGCTGCGCCGAACTGGCGCGCTCATAATCTGACGCCATGTCCTTGGCCCGGTCGCGCGACAAGGTGCGGGCGAGCCGGTCCTGATCAGCGAAATCGTCGCGGCCATAATGCAGGTTCATGCTATCGCGGTGCCGCGACAGCGCGACGTAGCTGCCATGGGCGTCCATGCCCGGCGTCGCCAGCACATGTGTGCGGTCGACGGTCATGCCCTGCGCCTTGTGGATGGTTGCGGCATAGCCATGATCGATGCGGTTATAGTCCTTGAGGTCGAACCGAGCCGACCGGCCATCGTCGATAAGGACGGTCATGGACCGCGCGCTGACCTGCTCGACGGTGCCGAGCGTGCCGTTCTTCACGCCGAGGCCCCGTTCGTTTTGTAGGAACATAACGCGGTCCCCGCTGGCGAAGCTGCGCTCGCCGCGCTCGACCGTGAGGCGCACATCATCACCCAGATCGCCGGCTTCACGTAATCGCCCGCGCGCCGCCTCGTTGAGGGCGCGAACCTCGTCATTGGTGTGGGTGAGTATGATGCGGCTGCGGTCAGGCGATGCCTGCCGATCGCGGTCCCAGCGGTCGATCAGATCGTTGCGTGCCTGTTCCCGCGTCTGGGCGGCATGGAGCATGCCATGAGTGTCATAGGCCTGGATTGCATCGCCGGTTCTGCCGGTCGCCAAATCGCGCGTGGCGTCGCGCTGCCAGTCTTCCCGCTGGCGGCGCACCTCGCCGATCTCGACGCCTCCATGACGTTCGTGGACCGACCGGAACGCCGCACCCGCCTCGATGGCTTGCAACTGCTGCGGATCGCCGACCAGCACCACTTTTGCGCCGGCCTCGGCGGCATGGGACAGCACGCGCTCCAACTGGCGCGTGCCGACCATGCCTGCCTCGTCGATCACCAGAACATCGCGCGAAGTAAGCATGTCGCGGCCGTGCTGCCAGCCATGTTCCATGCTGGCGATGGTGCGCGACGCGATGCCCGATCCGCTTTCGAGATTTTCGGCGGCGATGCCGGAAAGCGCCACGCCCCGTACCTCATAGCCCGCCGCCTGCCATGCCTCCCGCGCAACGCCCAGCATCGCGCTCTTTCCCGTTCCGGCATAGCCGACCACGATCCCCAGATCGCGGCCGTCCGTGATATGCGCCAGCGCATCGGCCTGCTCGCCCGAAAGCACAAGGTCACGTTCCTCCGCACGCGCAAGCGCCGCATCGAGATCCGTGTCGTTTACCTCATGGTGTTCCCTCCCGGCCATGCGTTCGGCGGCGCGGTGCAGGCGCTGTTCGGCCTCGATCATGTCGCGGGTGGTGAAACGATCCTCGCCGCGTCCGTCCGCGCCGAGTTCGACCAGCTCGGGCGCGTTCCGCATCGCACCCATGACTGCGTTGAACTGCTCGATTCCGTCGCTGTGACGGTGCGCGAACATCGCCATGTTGCGCCGCGTGAAGGTCGACTGCTGATGCGTGATCGCGTCCAGCGCGATGGACGGATTGGCGAGGATGCGCGCGCCGTTGTTGCGCGCGATCTCGCGGTGCATTTCCGCGCGGTCGGCGGCCTCCATCCCTTCGCCTTCGATGCGCTGCGCGGCCGCGCCAATCTGGCTTTGCGGCTCCAGCACGATGCCCTGCGCTTCCAGGCTGCGATGGTCGATGCGCGCGTCGATGTCGAGTTCGGCCAGCCGTTCGTTGGCGACTTCGGCCCAGCGTTCGCGCCAGCGCTCCACCATCTCGGTGCGGTTCCAGTCGCGCACCTTCTGGCCGAAGCCGTTCTCGTCCATCGCGCGCATTGTTAGCATGATATGCGCATGGGGTTTGGGCATGCCATCTTCGCCCCTATCCCAGTGCACATTGACATCGGCGATCATGCCTTGGTCCACGAACTCGGCCTGTACGAAGTTGCGGGCGAGTTCGATGCCCTGCGCTTGTGTCATCTCGCGCGGAATGGCGAATTCGATCTCCCGGGCAAGCTGCGCGTCCTTCCTGTTCTCGAACGTCTCGACATCGTTCCAAAGCCGTTCGCGGTCGCTCCACGTCTCGGGCGCATTCTCCGGCAGCATGACCTCGGAATGTACGACGCCGCGCTTGTTGGAGAAGTCGTGGCTGCGCTCAAGCCGGTCATCGCGTAGCCGCGAGGCCGAGCGGTAGGCGGCGGACGCCACCGCGCTGGAGCCGGACTTGCGGCCAATGACCTTGACGTGAAGATGATAGATCGCCATCGCGATCAGATCATTTGCACGGGCTATGTGCACGTCGGAACGACGTATAAGCGCGCCCTCCCTCGAAAAAATCTCGGGAGCGACCAGCCCGTCCCGGCTAGGTCCGATGACCTTACAGCATTGTGCCGGGCGCTCGACTATCATCCCTCCGAACAACAGCCTATGGAGACGACGATGCGAAAGCCACGGGATTTCGACGCGGAACTGAAGGCGCTCGAAAACAAGGCGCGGGAGCTCAAGAACCGCAAGGTGCAGCAGCTTGGCGAACTGGTGATTGCCACCGGAGCCGATGCGCTCAGCGCCGACGAACTGGCGGGCGCGCTGATCGTACTGGCCGAAACCAAAGATGCCGGAAAGAAGGAGGCTTGGGCCAAGCGCGGGGCTGCGTTCTTTCAAAGCCGGTCACGACGAACTGCACAGGCGGCTGACCGCAACGCAGACGGCACTCCGGCGCGACCGGACAGACCGCAACCGGCATCAGGCGGCACGAGCGCGGGATAACATGCGCACATGGCAGGTCGAGCGCCGCAAGCGCACGCGGCATCTGATCGAACTAGGCGGCCTGGTCATCAAGGCCGGGATCGTTGACCTGACCGGCGATGATCGCGCCACCATCCTCGGCGCTCTGCTCTGGATGGCCGACAAGCTCCGGAGCGACCAAGGGGAACACGCACGGAGCCTTTGGGCCACGAAGGGGAAGCAGGCATTCGACGATGGCTAGACTCCAAATCGTTCCCGCATTTCTCCGGCCTTCGCCCATTCGTCGCCGGGTATCCGGTCGATCAGTTCCTTCATCACCCTGACAAAGGTGGCCTTGAGCGTCTCGTCGGTCAGTGTTTTGGCGCGATCTGTTTGAAGCAGCGGGCGCATGTCGGTGAAGAAGGTCGGATTGGCGAGTTTCTGGAACATCCGCTGCTGTGCCTCGGCCCTTGAAATCGTCACCTCCGCCTTTTCAAGGTAGAGCAAAAAACATTCAATGACCCGGGCCGTGTTCAAGCTCTCGAACACAGTGAGCGCGTGATCGAGGTCGAACAGATCGCGGCCCTTATTGCGTTGAAGCAAGGCCCGTAGCTTGGTCGCCAGCATCTCCTCCCGTGAGAAGGTCGGGATTGCGGCCTCGCCGTTGAACCACGGATTTTCGACGCCGAACGGTATCTCGATGGGCGAATCGTAGGCGTCCCGTTCGCGTGTGTTGATTTCAACCTTGAGGCTGATACGCACATCTGCGGGCTCGCCTTCCGCATCGACGCGAAAGCGAAGTTTGGGTGCGACGGGGCTTGGATCGGATTTTGCCTTGCCAAGCCACGGTTCCAGGATGGCGCGAACGCCATCGAGGACCGGCCCAATCGGACCAGCGCTCGTTCGCACGAGATCTATATCTTCCGAATAGCGCAGCGGCGTGGGGAAGTGCAGCTTGTTGAGCGCTGTGCCGCCACGAAAGCGCAGTTCGCCGCGCAGGAACGGATCAGAGAAGATGGCGACAATCGCGCGGCTGATGATGAGGTCTTGCTCGACTTGCCGTTGGCTTGCCCACGGCACCACGCGGTTCCAGGCGGTGATGTAGTCCAGCGGGATCATTCGTCGATCTCCGGCGGTCGACGAACGATCACGCGCCAGCGTTCATCGCGTTCGGATGGCGGCGGCGACAAATCCGGATCGCCTGCCTGTTTGAGATCGAGTTCAACCCACGGCAGCGACCCCCGCGCCGATAGCGCCGCGAACGTCGCTTCTGCTATCTGCGGGTGCCCCAGCCTTTCGAGCAGATGTCCGAGGCGCTGAACGACCGCTTTCTCGAAAGCGCCCGATAGGGAAGCGAGCTTTTTTGGTTGCAGCCGTCCGGCAAGCTCGAAGATCACCGTTGCGATGTTGTCCAGGCCCGCGCCGGATTGCGGGTAGCGCACCAGATCGAGCGCCGTCAGTTCCGGCGAGGACAGCTTCATATAGCCCGATTGTGTCTTGCGATCCTCGATTCCCGACGACACCGCCGTCATATCCTTGCGATAGGAAAAGACGATCCGCGTCCGCCCGGCCTCGATGTTGGGCAGGAGTTTGTCCGTGACGACCTGAAACTCCATAACGGCCTGATGGGAAACGCCGTGGGCCGCCGCCGCCGCCAGCAGCCCCACATAATAGGGCCGTTTTTCATGGCGCATCAGGGCGTCGATGTACCACTCGGGCGGCGGCGCTCCCGTCGTGGCGTGCTGTGGCGGTACGACCACATAGAAGCCGCGCCGAGGCCGGATGAGCTGGCCGCGCCGCTGCAATCGCTCGGCGGCGTCGAGGAATGCCCCCCGACTGATGCCGATCTCCTTTTGCGCTTCATCCGCAGAAAATACTCCCCGGCCCGCAGCAAGCAGGCCGGAAGCGTAGGTGGATAAGGCTGATCGCTCTACTTGGATCATATCTCATTATCCGCTCTTAGCGCGGAATTTTCAATATGATACCACTGCCAGACTGTCCTTAAAAATCCGCTTTCAGAGCGGATTTTTCAATATGATGCTACGGCGGCTTCGGTCCCGACCGCCGTTGCCCCACAAGGGAATGGACGGTCACCGCTATCTTCCCCGATTTTCTCCGATCTTCTATACACTTCCCCAACCACGAGTCCCGCGGGGCGCATGGCCGACGAAATCCTGACGATCCGGGAGGTGGTGGAACTTCTCAAGATCAATGAGAAAGACCGCCTACAAGCTTGCCTCGGCAGGCAAAATTCCCGGCTTCAAGGTCGGCGGATCGTGGCGGTTCCATCGGCAGGAAATCGCAAACTGGATAAAGCGCAAGGTAGAAGAGCAACAGGGGTAGTGGGGAGCATGACGAACGAGGCCGACACATGCCGGAAATTCGTCGTGCCCAAGCTGCAATCCGCCGGTTGGGATAACGATCCCCATTCCATCGCCGAACAGCGAACCATCACGGACGGCCGCGTTATCCCCGTGGGCAAGGGCTTCGTCCGCAAGTTGCCCAAGCGGGTAGACTATCTGCTGCGCTACACGCGCGATCTTCCGCTTGCCGTGGTCGAGGCCAAGGCGAGCTACAAATCCGCGACTGATGCCGTGCAGCAAGCTCGCAACTATGCGGAAATCCTCGACCTCAAATACGCCTACGCCACCAACGGCACCGAGATCATCGAGATCGACTACTTTAAGGGGACAGAAACGCGCGTCGCCGACTTCCCCGCACCAGACGACCTTTGGCGGCGCTATCAGGCGGGCAGCGGCATCGACACGCCCGAGCGGGTGGAACACCTGATCGCTCCCTACAATACGGTCGGCGGCAAGCCGCCCCGGTACTACCAGCAGATCGCCATTAACCGGACCGTCGAAGCCATCCTTGCCGGAAGGAAGCGCCTGCTTCCCACCATGGCGACGGGAACGGGCAAGACCATTGTGGCTTTCCAGATTTGTTGGAAGCTCTGGTCGAGCCGCTGGAACAGAACCGGGGAGCATCGCAAGCCGCGCATCCTGTTCCTCGCGGATCGCAACATCCTCATTGACGACCCGAAGGACAAGACCTTCGCCCCATTCGGGGATGCGCGGCACAAGATCGAATCCGGTGAGATTGTCAAAAGCCGGGAAATGTATTTCGCCATCTATCAGGCGCTTGCCGAGGACGAGCGCCGCGCGGGGCTTTTCCGGGATTATCCGCCGGACTTCTTCGACCTCATCATCGTCGATGAATGTCACCGGGGAAGCGCGCGGGACGACAGTTCGTGGCGCGTTATCCTTGAGCATTTCAAGCCCGCCTACCAGCTCGGCATGACGGCCACGCCGCTGCGCGAGGACAACCGAGACACCTACCTCTATTTCGGCAATCCGATCTACGAATACAGCCTGCGCCAGGGCATCGACGACGGCTTTCTCGCGCCCTATCGCGTGCATCGCATCGTCACCCAATGGGATGCGGCGGGCTGGCGTCCGACCAAGGACGAGGTTGACCGCTTCGGCCGCGCGATCCCCGATGACGAATACCAGACCAAGGACTTCGAGCGGACCATCGCCTTGCGCGCCCGCACGCAGGCTATTGCTCGCCACCTGACCGACTTCCTCAAAAAGACCGACCGCTTCGCCAAGACCATCGTGTTCTGCGTCGATCAGGAACACGCCTCGGAAATGCGGCAGGCTCTGGTCAACCTCAATGCCGATCTTGTGGCGCAGTACCCCGACTACGTGACGCGCGTCACCGCCGAGGAGGGCGCAATCGGGCGCGGCCATCTGTCCAAGTTCCAAGACCTTGAAACCAAAACGCCGGTTATCCTCACATCGTCGCAACTGCTGACGACCGGCGTTGATGCGCCGACCTGCAAGAATGTCGTTCTGGCGCGTGTCGTCGGGTCCATGAGCGAGTTCAAGCAGATCATCGGGCGTGGGACGCGCCTACGCGATGATTACGGCAAGCTGTGGTTCAACATCCTCGACTACACCGGGTCGGCGACCCGCATGTTCGCCGACCCGAACTTCGACGGCGATCCGGCCCGGATCACGGAAGACGAAGTGAACGACGCCGGGGAAACGACGGCGACGACGGAGATCATCCCCGAAGGGCAGGAACCGGAGCCTGCCCCGCCGGAGGAAGGCGAACCCGGCGTAATCGAACCGCCGACCGGCGAGCCGCGCAAATTCTATTTCGACGGCGGCCAGGTCGAAGTCGTAGCCCATCTGGTCCACGAGCTTGATCCGAACGGCAAGCAGCTTCGCGTCGTCAAATACACCGACTATGCCGCCGAAAGCGTTCGTTCGCTTGCGCCGACCTCCGCTGAGCTTCGCAAGCGCTGGGCGGACGCAGACCAGCGCAGCGAGATTATCGCCGCTTTGGCCGAGCGCGGTATCGACTTTGACGTGCTGGCCGAACAGACGGGTCAGACCGACGCCGACCCCTTCGACCTGCTTTGCCATCTGGCCTTCAACGCGCCGCTTCGCACCCGGCGAGAGCGGGCGCAGCGTCTCAAATCCGAGCGAAAGGACTATTTCGACAAATTCTCCCCTGAGGCGCGTCAGGTGCTTGACGAGCTTCTGGAAAAATATGCGGAACACGGCGACGCGCAGTTTGTCCTGCCCGACGTGCTCAAGGTTCCGCCCATCTCAACCCACGGCCAGCCCGCCGAAATCATCAAGCTGTTCGGCGGCCCCGATGAGCTTCGCCGGGCTGTGAACGACCTGCAAGGATTGCTCTATGGCGCGAACTAAAAAGAAGAACGGTGCAGACGCCGCGCCGATGACGACCTCCCAGATGCTCGGTAGCCTTCTCAAGTC
>NZ_RZOJ01000169.1:0-11606 GCF_003998845.1 Mesorhizobium sp. M4A.F.Ca.ET.022.05.2.1
CCGGTTATCTGGAGCAGGCGAAGCTCGCGGCGCAACGCACCTTCATCCCAGGAACGGAATCTGCCGGTGCCGGCCAGGACGATGTCGCGACCACGGCGTTCCTCGCCTGGACCAAGGAGGCGACCGCCGGCCGCTGCCTCGACGCGGCGATGGCGATGCTGGCGATGATCGCCTCGCAGGCCCTTCACGTCACCGGCCGCGAGGCACCGCCTGCGCTGCAGCCGTTCGTTGCCGACGTCAGGACCATCGTACCGGCGGTCGGGGCCGACCGCGTGCTCGGTCCTGAACTGGCGGGATTGAGCGAATGGTTCACCGGCAAGGTCTTCGAGACGTGACCGTGGCGACTCGGTTTGTCAGCCGATGGGCTGGTGCGGGTAGAGGGACTCGAACCCCCACGTTTTCACGCCAGAACCTAAATCTGGTGCGTCTACCAATTCCGCCATACCCGCGTCGCCCGGCAATCCCATGTAGCCATCATTCTGTCAATGTCGCGATCAAAATGACCCTCAACCGCCTGAATGCGAAGATAGTTGAAAATTAAGCTGGCCTGTGACAAAAGGCGTGTCGAATGTGACGGGACGCGACGATCCGCTTCTACAGAATGTGATAAGAAGTAGGAAAAACAAAGACTTATTCACATTTTGGAACGCAGTTTGGAAAGGCTTTGAGCCGCTTTAGCGGTCAAACCGCAAGCTTCCGTTACCAAAAGCCATTCCCGGCAAGACTATACCGGCAGGCTGTAAGCGGCATGGGCCGTCTGGCAGTCTCATGGGTGAGAACAAAGGTTTTATGATGCAGGTCACCGAAACGCTCAACTCCGGTCTCAAGCGCGAGATCAAGATCACCGTGCCGGCCGGTGACATGGAAGCCAAGCTGATGGCGCGGCTTACGGATGCCCGCAACAAGGTTCGCATCAATGGCTTCCGCCCCGGCAAAGTGCCGGTGCAGCACCTGCGCAAGGTCTACGGCAAGTCGTTCATGGCCGAGGTCGTCAACGAGATCCTCAACGATTCGACGCGTTCGATCATCACCGGGCGCGGCGAGAAGGCCGCCATGCAGCCTGAAGTGATCATGACCGAGGACGAGAAAGAGGCCGAAAAGATCCTGGCCGGCGGCGCCGATTTCGAGTTCCGCCTCAACTACGAGATCATCCCGGCGATCGAGATCAAGGATTTCTCCGACATCAAGGTGACACGCCAGGTGTTCGATGTGCCGGACACGGAAATCGACGAGCAGGTCAAGCGCATCGCGGAATCGGCGCGCAGCTATGAGCCGAAGACCGGCAAGGCAGCCGAAGGCGACCGCGTGACCATTGACTATGTCGGCAAGATCGGTGGCGAGGCGTTCTCCGGCGGCGCCGGCAACGACCAGCCGCTGGTGTTGGGTTCCAAAGAGTTCATCCCGGGCTTCGAGGACCAGCTGATCGGCGCCAAGGCCGGCGACGAGAAGCAGGTCACCGTCACCTTCCCGGAAAACTACCAGGCTGCGCATCTGGCCGGCAAGGAAGCCACCTTCGACGTCACCGTCAAGGAAGTGGCGAAGCCGGGCGAACTCGAGATCAATGACGAGACGGCCAAGAACCTCGGCCTGGAATCGCTGGAGCGCCTGCGCGAGATCGTGCGCGGCCAGATCGAGAACCAGTTCGGCTCGATGACGCGCCAGAAGGTCAAGCGCCAGCTGCTCGACCAGCTCGACGCATCCTATTCGTTCGAGGCGCCCTCGAAGCTCGTCGAGGCCGAGTTCAACAACATCTGGAACCAGGTCAACCGCGATCTGGAAGCCGCCGGCCGCACCTTCGCCGACGAAGAGACGACGGAAGAAGAGGCGCGCGCGGAATATATGCGCCTGGCGGAGCGCCGCGTGCGCCTCGGCCTGGTGCTCGCCGAAATCGGCGAGAAGGCCGGCGTCACCGTCTCTGACGAGGAATTGCAGCGCGGCCTGTTCGAGCAGGTTCGCCGCTTTCCCGCCAACCAGCAGCAGGAAGCCTTCGAGTTCTACCGCAACAACCCGGACGCGCTGAACACGCTGCGCGCGCCGATGTTCGAGGAGAAGGTGATCGACCATCTGCTCGGCCAGATCTCCGTCACCGACGTCAAGGTCGGCAAGGAAGAACTGATGGCCGACGACGAGGACAGCGAGACCGTGGCCAAGGCGAAGCCGGCGAAGAAGGCCGCATCGAAGAAGGCCGAAGCCAAGGCAAGTGAAGCCAAGGCCGGCGACGACGCAGAGGAACCAAAAAAGAAGGCGGCGCCGAAAAAGAAGGCCGCCAAGGACGCCGAGTAACGCGCGTACCAGGCTTGAATTGCCAAAGGCCGCCCTCGGGCGGCCTTTTTCGTTGAGGCCTGGTGTTGTGGCTTCGGCGCAACAGCGGCGTGCTCGAATGGTGGCGCGCGGCTGGCGATACGAAACCTTGATGATTATCTGCGCTTGTGTCGCGAAACAGAGGGCGTTGGAGGCATCGTTGAGGCGGTTCGTCGAAAAGGGCGGCGTGGTGGCGGCGGCGCTCGCTTTCATCTCTGCCTGCGGCGTGGCCGAGGCCGATGCCGCTCTCGACAATTGGCGTTTCGATACCAGCAATGGCGGTCTGGTCACCGCCTCGCTTTATGCCGACAACAAGCTTCTCACCGGTGGCGGCGCGCTGGGCTACAGTCCGGTGCTGACCATCGCCTGCCAGCCGGGTGGCGAGCCGCACTGGAGCGAATGGGTGCAGCTCAACGATGCCGTGTCCGCCAGCCGCAAGATCACCATGTCGGTTACTGTCGACGGCGACCGCAAATTCGATGAGAGCTGGTCCGTCGGTACGCGCGGCAAGGTGCTGGTCAGGGATGGCGCCGATGGCATCAAGCGGCTGGTGCCGGCGAGCCGGCTTCTGCTTTCCTGGCGCTTCGGCCTGCTGGCGGGACGCGGCGAGGCGGATTTCGACCTTTCCGGACTTGGCGAGGCGGTCGACAGGATCGCCGGGGCTTGCAACACCGATCCACCCTGAGCGCGTCCTAAACCATCGCAATCTCTGGCTTTTTCTATCCGCCGTTCGGAATCCGTGGTATGTAGGTGCCGCAATTCCACTGCGGCAGTGCGGATATTCCGTACTTGCCATCAAAGGGCGCAAGCCGACGTGATCGGCTGCGTGAATCGTCCAAGGCAGGATGACGACCAGGGAGGAAGTGCCATATGCGCGCCATCGCATTTATTGCAGCCGTGTCCGTAACAGCCTTCACCGCCCATCCCTCGCAGGCGCAGGACGCCGCGGCGGGTGAGAAGGTTTTCGTCAAATGCAAGGTCTGCCACATCGCGGACGAGGACAAGAACAAGATCGGCCCTTCATTGCATGGCGTTATTGGCCGCACGGCGGGCACGCACCCTGATTTCGCATACTCCCAGGCGATGATCGATGCCGGCAAGTCCGGCGTCAAATGGGACGACCCGACGCTGACGACCTATCTTCACGATCCCAAGGCCATGGTCAAAGGGACCAAGATGGCGTTTGCCGGTCTCAAGAACGACCAGGACGTGGCCAACGTCATCGCCTATCTCAAGCAGTTCTCGCAATAGTATTCTTCCCGCCTCCATCGGTGGTCGCCTGCAATGTCGACTAGGGAAAGCCGCCTCGAGGACAACGGCATTCGCCTCTCGGAAGCGACGGCCGCCGATTTCTTCGCGCTGCTCAAACCGCGCGTCATGGCGCTTGCCGTCTTCACTGCTTTCGTCGGCTTGATGGTGGCGCCCGGCGTGATGAACCCGGTCATCGCCGTGATCGCGATCGCGGCGATCGCCATCGGGGCAGGTGCGGCCGGTGCGCTCAACATGTGGTACGACGCCGATATCGATGCGTTGATGACGCGTACGTCGAAGCGGCCGGTGCCCTCGGGCCGCGTCACGCCGGGCGAGGCGCTCGGCTTCGGCCTGGTGCTTTCGGCGCTCTCAGTGATGACGCTGGGCGTGCTGGTTGGCTGGCTCGCGGCGTTGCTGCTTGCCTTCACCATCTTCTTTTACGTCGTGATCTACACGATGTGGCTGAAGCGTTCGACGCCGCAGAACATCGTCATCGGCGGTGCGGCGGGCGCGCTTCCTCCGGTCATCGGCTGGGCGGCCGCCACCGGTGCCGTCGGTGTCGAAAGCCTCATCCTGTTCCTGATCATCTTCCTGTGGACGCCGCCGCATTTCTGGGCGCTGGCCTTGTTCAAGGTCGGCGACTACGCCGCCGCCGGTATTCCGATGATGCCGAACGTGGCGGGCGAGGCTTCAACGCGCAGACAGATCTTCGCCTACGCGCTCATCCTGGCGCCGATCGGGGTGCTGCCCTGGCCTTTCGGATTCGCCAGCGGATACTACGGGGTCGTCGCAGCGGCGCTGGGTATCGGTTTCATCTGGCGTGCCTGGAAGGTGCTGGCCGCTCGCGACAATGAGATGACGCCGGCAAAGGCGCTGTTTGCTTTTTCGATCGCTTACCTCTTCGCGATTTTCGCCACGCTGCTCTGCGACAGGATCGTTTCGCGCGTGGTCGCCTCACTCTGATCCCGATGGGCATGAGCCAGGTTCGCAGCCGCAGCCCGCGGGCCGCCTAGAACCTTGCTTCCAAAGCCATCACGCCGGCAGCGCAAAGAATCCGAGCAGCAGCAGAATGAGTATCCCAAGGCCGAGTATGAGAAGCGTCCGAGTGTCCATGACCTTCACCTTCGACCTGCAGGAGAATAGCGAAAAAAGGATCTTCGAGCCAGCCTGTGCTTGGGCCCACCCGGATCCCTTGCCGACAAAGGGCGACAAGTCCCGCGCAAAAGTGTATGGTGTTTGTGGTGCAGGTTGCGGTTTGCGTGACCAATCACGCAGAACGATAGCACCATGAAACCGCGACCGCGCCGGACCTGATCTGGAGGAATGGTCATGGCGAGCTTTCACGTTATTGCAGGTGCCAGCGAAACGCTGGAGCATACGAGAATTCGAAAAATCGGCGTTTCCGATCTTTTCGACGCGCTCAGACGCGGCGTCGACGATTTTATGGTCAAGCCCTCGCATATCGTGTTTCTCTGCCTGATCTATCCGCTGGTCGGCGTGGTTCTCGCCGCCTGGACATCGGGCGCCAACGCGTTGCCGTTGCTGTTTCCGCTGGTCTCCGGCTTCGCGCTGCTCGGCCCGTTCGCCGCGATCGGCCTCTACGAAATCAGCCGCCGGCGGGAGGCCGGTCTCGATGCCTCCTGGAGCCATGCCTTCGAGGTCAAGAACTCGCCCGCCTTGCCGTCGATCGCGGCGGTCGGAATCATGCTGTTTGCGATCTTCATCGCCTGGCTTCTGACCGCCCAGGCATTCTACGTGCATCTCTTCGGCCCGACGCCGCCGGCATCGCTGTCCGGCTTCATCAACGAAATATTTGCCACCGGGCGCGGCTGGACGCTGATCGTGCTCGGCCATGCCATCGGCTTCGTCTTTGCCGTGGTGGTGCTGTGCACCACGGTCGTCGCCTTCCCGCTGCTGCTCGATCGTGATGTCGGCGCGTACGAGGCGATCCACACCTCGGTGCGCGTGGTGATGGCGAACCCGATCGTGATGGCGGTCTGGGGGTTGATCGTCGCCGTTGCGCTGATCATCGGATCGATCCCGGTCTTCGCCGGCCTGGCGGTGGTGCTGCCGATTCTCGGCCACGCCACCTGGCACGTCTATCGCAAGGTCGTGGAACCGCCACCTTCGGTCAAACCGGCAGGTTGAGATTTGGGGCCGCGCCGTTTCGGCGCGGCTTAAAGCGCGTCGCGTCTGAACGGATTCAGGCGACGCGCTTTAAGCTTTTGTCTGTGCATGTCGTTGTCCCAAAACCGCTGCACACTTTTGAGTGACATGCATTTAGCTAGCTTCAGTAGGCCGGATGGCTGAAGCGGGCCTGGCGCGCATCCGTTGTCAGGTTACGAAAGTCCTTGCCGCTGACATGAACGAGCGTCCTGTGGTCGCCGCCTTCGAAATAGATGTCGTCGGCGTTGCCAAGGCTTTCGTCGAGGATCACCGGCACGTCATAGGCGGCGCCGATCGGTGGCACCGCGCCGATGTCGCAATCGCCGAAGAGCGAGACCACCTCGTCCTCGGAAGCAAGCCCGAGACGCTTATCCATGATGCTTTGCAACGTGCCGAGCTCGATCCTGTGCGTGCTCGGGACCACGGCCAGCGCATAACCGAGCTCGTGGTGGACGACCACCGATTTGGCCATGATGCTGCCGGGCACATGCGCGGCGATGGCGGACTGCCGGCTGGTGGACGTGCGGTGATGCTCGACGGTGTCATAGGAAACGCCCTTGCCGTCGATGAAATGCTTCAGTTTGTTCGCGATCGTCATTTTGGCTCCCCTTGCTTCAGGTTGTGATGCAATTGGAACGACGGCTGTCTTCGACCGTCTCCGATACCGACAAAGATGGCTCAGCCATCCATTGTTTCAAGGCGAGGCGACCGTCCAGCAACTCCGGCTGTGCGTCAGGGTCCGGCACCGAAAAACGTTACACGGGTGAAAAGCGTGTAGTCGGACTCGAAGACCATCATCATCGTGAACACCAGCACCAATATCGGCGGCAGGATGATCGCATAGGCCAGCGCCAGCCTTTCCCAGGCCATGTGCATGAAGACGGCGACGATCAGCCCGGCCTTGAGCATCATGAAGATCAGGATCAGCGACCATCTGAGATAGCCGTGCAGCCCGAAATAGTCGACCAGGTAGGAGCAGGTGCTGAGGATGAACAGCCACACCCAGACCACCAGGTAGAGCTTGATCGGATGCTCCTGATGCGCCTCGGCCACGGCGACCGTCGCAGCGTCATGCGCGTGGTCGGCGTGCAGTGCGTGTTGCCCGAGACCGTTTGCGGTTGCTTCAGCCATGGCTTCCTCTCAACAAAGCCTGCTTCTCACCAAAGATAGAAGAAGGCGAAAATGAACACCCAGACCAGGTCGACGAAGTGCCAGTAGAGGCCCATGATCTCGACATTCTCGTAGCGGCCCCTGCGGCTTGTGAAGAAGCCGGGCCGCCCGATGTCGTAGTCGCCGCGCCAGACCTTGCGCGCCGTGATGATCAGGAAGATCACGCCGATCGTGACGTGGGTGCCGTGGAAGCCGGTGATCATGAAGAACGAGGAGCCGAATTGCGCGGCGCCCCAGGGATTGCCCCAGGGCCGTACTCCTTCGGTGATCAGCTTGGTCCACTCGAAGGCCTGCATGCCGACGAAGGTGGCGCCAAGCGCGGCGGTCAACAGCATCAGGATCGCGGTCTTGCGGCGGTCGCGGCGGTAGCCGAAATTGACCGCCATGGCCATCGTGCCGCTGCTCGAGATCAATACGAAGGTCATGATGGCGATCAGGATCAGCGGAATCTCCTGGCCGCCGATGCGCAACGCGAAGACCTCGCTCGGATTGGGCCATGGCACGCGCGTCGACATGCGCGCGGTCATGTAGGAGAGCAGGAAGCAGCCGAAGATGAAGGTGTCGCTGAGCAGGAAGATCCACATCATGGCCTTGCCCCAGGACACGTTCTTGAACGCGCGCTGGTCCGAGGCCCAGTCAGCGGCAATGCCTTGCCAGCCGGAAGGCCTTGGCTCCGTTTGGCCGCTATGCACCAGTGTCGTCTCAGCCATCGCCTGCCTCCTAGGTCAGCAGCTGCCGGCAAATGTCGATGAACGTCGCGGCCCAGCCGGCCAGAAGGGCGAAGATGCAGAGCCAGACGAAAAGCAGGAAATGCCAGTACATGGCGCAGAGCTCGACGCCGAGGCGCAGCCGCTCCGGCCGAGCGCCGTTCCAGGCGCCAGCGCTCGTCCTGCCAAGGCCGATCAGACCCCCCAGTATGTGCAGGCCGTGCATGCCGGTGATCAGATAGAAAAAGCTGTTGGCCGGGTTGGCGGCGAGAAGATAGCCATCCTCGGTCAGTTGCCGCCACGCCACGAGCTGCCCGATGAGGAAGCCAAGCGCTGTTACCCCGGCCGTGACAAGACCCAGCCGGACATTGTCGACCTGGCCTTTGCGCGCGGCGGCGACGGCGCATTGCAGCGCGATGCTGCTCAGCACCAGCACGCCGGTGTTCAGCCAGAGGAGGCGCGGCAGTGGCAGCGGCCGCCAATCCGACAGGCCCATGCGCATGAAATAGGCGCTGGTGAACAGCGAGAACAGGCAGCCGACGACGGCGAGGAAGACGCCGAGGCCGATCTTGGCGGTGGGCAGAGCCGACCGGTCGAGGTCGACGAAATCCCCTGCCGGGCCTTGTTCCAACCATGGTTTCGCCGTCAGCCGCTGGTGCGAGAGCCACCAGCCGGCGAAACCGGCGATCACAGCCAGGAAGACCAGGATGACGCTCATGCCGGCTCCTTGGAGAGGCCGAAATTGCCCGGCACGTTCTGCGGAATGAAGTCCTCCTTGGCGCCCGGCACGCTGTAGTCATAGGCCCAGCGATAGACAATCGGCAGCTCCTTGCCGAAATTGCCATGGGTCGGCGGGGTCTCCGGCGTCTGCCATTCCAGCGTCGTCGCCCGCCAAGGATTGCCGCCGGCCTCGCGGCCATTGCGGATGCTCCAGATCAGGTTGAACAGGAACACCATCTGGGCGAAGCCGACGATGAAGGCCATGATCGAGATGAACGAGTTCAGATGATGGGCCGACTCCGTCATTATCGTCATGTCGGTCAGCTCAGCGTAGCGCCGCGGAATGCCGATCAGGCCGAGATAGTGCATGGGGAAGAAGATCAGATAGGCGCCAAGGAAGGTCACCCAGAAATGGAAGCGGCCGAGTGTCTCGTCGAGCATGCGGCCGGTGACTTTCGGGTACCAATGGTAGATCGCGCCCAGGATCACTAGGATCGGCGCGACGCCCATGACCATGTGGAAATGGGCGACGACGAACATCGTGTCCGACAGCGGTACGTCGACGACGACATTGCCGAGGAACAGCCCGGTCAGCCCGCCATTGACGAAGGTGACGATGAAGGCGAGCGCGAACAGCATCGGTATGGTGAGATGGATGTCGCCGCGCCACAGCGTCAGCACCCAGTTATAGACCTTGATGGCGGTCGGAACGGCGATGATCAGCGTGGTGGTGGCGAAGAAGAAACCGAAATAGGGGTGCATGCCGCTGACATACATGTGGTGCGCCCAGACCACAAAGCTCAGCGCACCGATGCCGACGATGGCCCAGACCATCATCCGGTAGCCAAAAATGTTCTTGCGCGCATGGGTGCTGATGAGGTCGGAGACGATGCCGAAGGCCGGCAGCGCGACGATGTAAACCTCGGGGTGGCCGAAGAACCAGAACAGATGCTGGAACAGGATCGGGCTGCCGCCATTGTGCTGCAGTTGTTCGCCCATCTCGACGATCGCCGGCATGAAGAAGGAGGTGCCGAGCACGCGGTCGAGCAGCATCATCACGCAAGCGACGAAAAGCGCGGGAAAGGCGAGCAGCGCCATCACGGTGGCGGTGAAGATGCCCCAGACGGTGAGCGGCAGCCGCATCATCGTCATGCCGCGGGTGCGCGCCTGCAGCACGGTCACGACATAGTTCAGGCCGCCCATGGTGAAGCCGATGATGAACAGGATAAGTGAGGAGAGCATCAGGATGATGCCCCAGTCCTGGCCGCCGGGCGTGCCGGTCATGATGGCCTGCGGCGGGTACAGCGTCCAGCCGGCGCCGGTCGGTCCGCCGGGCGCGAAGAAGCTCGACACCAGGACCAGCACGGCGAGCAGGTAGATCCAGTAGCTCAGCATGTTGACATAGGGAAACACCATGTCGCGCGCGCCGACCATAAGCGGGATCAGGTAATTGCCGAAGCCGCCTAGGAAGAGCGCGGTGAGCAGGTAGATCACCATGATCATGCCGTGCATGGTGATGAACTGGTAATAGGCCTCGGGGGTGATGAAGTCGAACGTGCCGGGGAAGCCAAGCTGCAGCCGCATCAGCCAGGACAGCATCAGCGCCACGAAGCCGATCGCCGTCGCCGTCGCCGAATACTGGATGGCGATGACCTTGGCGTCCTGCGAGAAGACGTATTTCGTCCACCAGCTGTGCGGATGGTAAAGTTCCATTTCCGCGACTTCGGCCGGCGGTACGGCATCTGCAGGCGTGATATCGACCATGGCGGCACCTCCGTGCCCTGTTCAGCGTGCCTCGACAGTTTCGAGTTTTGCCGCAACGTCCAGACCAGACGCCGTCGCCTGGTCGGCCGAGCCCGTCTTCTGGGGCGCCGACAGTTGCGCGAAAGTCTGCTGCTGGCCGAGCCAGGCCAGGTAGTCCTGTTCGGTATCGACCATGACCACGCCATGCATCAGCGGGTGACCCTGGCCGCAGAGTTCCGCGCACAGGACCTGGAAGGTTCCGGTCCTGGTCGGGGTGAACCAGAAATAGGTGACTGAGCCCGGGATCATGTCCATCTTGGCGCGGAATTCCGGGATGTAGAAATCGTGCAGCACGTCGACCGAGCGCAGCACCATCTTGACCGGCTTGCCGATCGGCAGGTGCAGATCGGCCGCCTCGACCACGACATCGTCCTGGCCGTTGGGATCGCCGGGGATGACGCCGAGCGGATTTTCAGCCGTTATGTCGCGAGTGTCAGAGGTGCCGAGCTTGCCGTCCTTGCCGGGCAAGCGGAAGCTCCATTGCCATTGCTGGCCGATGACTTCGACCTCGGTCGCGTCGCTCGGGACAGTGACGAAGCGGCTCCAGACGAACAGGCCGGGCACCAGAAGGGCGGTAACACCCACTCCCGTGACGACCGTCAGCCACCATTCGAGGCGCTTGTTCTCCGGTTCATAGGCGGCGCGGTTGCCTTCCCGGTGGCGGAAGCGGAACACGCAATAGGCCATGAAAAGCACCACGGCGGCGAAGACGACGCCGGTGATCCAGAAGGTTATGATGATGGTGTTGTCGATATAGTCCCAGTTCGAGGCAATCGGCGTCCACCACCATGGGCTCAGGAAGTGAAACACCACAGAGCCCACAACAACCAAAACGAGTACAAGCGCAATGGCCATGTCCCGTCCTCCCGGCATTCGAGGGGGCGCGAAGCCGTCCCGGTGAATGCCGCTGGCATCATAGCGTGATTTGCGGTTGAAATTCCAGAGCCGACTATGCGTGGGATGTACATGTGGACAAACTGGCGCGTCCTGCGGTCACGGAGCCTCGTTTTCAGGTCGGACTGGATCGCGCGATGATCCAATCGGCCGCAGCCGCGAGGTCGGCGACGGTCGCGGTCGGCGGCGGATCGAACCGCTTCTCGTCGCCGCGGCGATATTTGCCGGTGCGCACCAGCAAGGCGCCCGAAAGCCCCGCGCGGAGCGCGCCGGCTATGTCGGCCTCGGCGTCGTCGCCAACCATGATCGCCTGTTCCGGCGGACAATTCATCGAGGCCAGCGCCGAGAGAAAGAATGCCGGTGACGGCTTGCCGAGAACGGTCGCGCGTTTCAGCGAGGCAAACTCCAGTGCGGCGACAAATGGCCCGGCATCGAGGCTGAGCGCGCCATCGGCATCGCGAAATGTCCGGTTAGTGGCGAGAGCCAGCAATTCGGCCCCCGCGACCAGTTCGCGGAACGCGTCGTTCAACACCGCGTAAGTCAATGCGTCGCCAGCGCGCCGTCATCGTCGGCGACGCTGGCGACGCATTGACT